>NZ_KV808482.1:0-101577 GCF_001812305.1 Staphylococcus sp. HMSC056G08 | reverse complement strand
TTTTGCTCACCAGTCCTATTTGACAGAGAGCCTTAAAAACGAGGGTTTAATCATTATTGATATTAAAGTTTTTCTTCGTGTAAGTTTTCGAATTTCAAGACTGGATGTCTAGCTGCCTTAGTCTCATCAAGTCTATCGATTACTGTATTATGAGGTGCTTCAAGCACTTTATCTGGATCTTCTTTTGCTTCTTCAGCGATTTGAATCAATGCATCACAGAAGTAATCTAATGTTTCTTTAGATTCTGTTTCTGTAGGTTCAATCATCATACCTTCTTCCACATTAAGCGGGAAGTAAATTGTAGGTGGATGAACACCGAAGTCTAATAAACGTTTCGCCATATCTAATGTACGAACGCCTTCTTTTTTCTGCTTAGATCCACTTAATACGAATTCGTGTTTACAATATTGGTTATATGGAATTTCAAATGCATCTTTCAGACGCGCTTTAATGTAGTTGGCATTAAGCACTGCTGCTTCTGAAACTTCTTTAAGACCAATGTTACCCATTGTTCTAATATACGTATAAGCACGTAAGTAGATTCCAAAGTTACCGTAGAATGGTTTAACACGACCGATAGAATATTTAATATCGTTGTCATATTTATAAGTGTCGCCATCTTTGATTACCATTGGTTTTGGTAAGAAGCTAGCAAGTTCTTTTTTAACTCCAACAGGACCTGAACCTGGTCCACCACCGCCGTGAGGCCCAGTGAATGTCTTGTGTAAGTTCAAGTGAACAGCATCAAAGCCCATGTCTCCAGGTCTTACTTTATCCATAATCGCGTTTAAATTTGCGCCATCATAGTATAATAAGCCACCAGCATCATGAACAATTTTTCCAATTTCCATAATGTTATGTTCAAAGATACCTAAAGTATTAGGGTTTGTTAACATAATTGCTGCTGTATTTTCATTAACAAGAGTTTTTAAATCTTCTACGTCTACTTCGCCGTTTTCATCAGATTTAACTGTAACTGATTTGAAGCCAGCGAAAGCTGCAGAAGCAGGGTTTGTACCATGTGCTGAGTCAGGTACAATGACTTCATCACGGTGACCTTCACCATTTTTTTCATGATAAGCTTTGAAAATCATTAATGCAGTCCACTCACCATGTGCACCTGCTGCAGGTTGTAATGTTACTTCATCCATGCCTGTAATTTCTTTTAATTCTTCTTGTAAGCTATGGATGATTTCTAAAGAACCTTGAATTTGAGATTCTTCTTGTAATGGATGTGCTTCAGCAAATCCAGGAATACGTGCTACTTTTTCATTGATTTTAGGGTTGTACTTCATTGTACATGAACCTAAAGGATAGAAACCAGTATCTACACCGAAGTTCTTGTTAGATAACTCAGTATAGTGTCTTACTAAGTCTAATTCTGATACTTCAGGGAATTCTGCTTTGTTTTTACGGATGAATTTATCATCTAATAATTCTTCAACTGCATTTGTATCAATCTCTTTTTTCGGAAGAGAGTATGCATATCTTCCTGCTCTTGAACGTTCGAAAATTAATGGACTTGATTTACTGACCATTAATCTCACCCACTTTCTTCACAAAAGTATCAATTTCATCTTTTGTTCTTAATTCAGTGACAGCAACTAGCATTGCATGTCCCATATCGTCATTGATTTCAGTTAAATCGAAACCGCCAATAATGCCCTCTTCTAATAATTGACCATTTACTTCTTTAACAGGTTTGTCCAACTTAATAACGAATTCATTATAAGATGTACCTGGTAATACTTCTACACCTGCTTTTTCAAACTCTTTCTTAGCATAGTTAGCATTTTCAAAGTTTTGTTCAGCAATATCTTGAATACCTTGTTTTCCTAGAGCTGACATAGCAATTGAAGATGCTAGAGCATTTAAAGCTTGGTTTGAACAGATGTTTGAAGTTGCTTTATCACGACGGATATGTTGTTCACGCGCTTGTAGCGTTAATACGAAACCACGGTTTCCATGATCATCATTCGTTTGACCAACTAAGCGACCTGGGATTTTACGCATTAACTTTTTAGTTGTTGCGAAGAAACCACAGTGTGGTCCACCGAATTGACTTGGAATACCAAATGGTTGTGTATCACCTACAACAATATCTGCACCGAATTCACCTGGAGGTGTTAACAAGCCAAGTGAAAGTGGATTTGCGTAGACAATAAATAATGTCTTTTTACTTTTAATAAATGATTTAACTTTTTCTAAATCTTCGATAGAACCATAGAAGTTAGGATACTGAACAGCTACAGCTGCTGTATCTTCATCAATAGCTGCATCTAATTTTTCTAAATCAGTTACAGTACCGTCTAGATCAACTTCTACAATTTCATATTCACTTCTAACTTTTGAATATGTGTGAAGTACTTGTAATGCTTGATAATGCAAGCCTTTAGATACAACAATCTTATTCTTTTTAGATTGACTTAATGCTAAAATACATGCCTCAGCAAATGCTGTGATTCCATCATACATAGATGAGTTTGCAACATCCATACCTGTTAATTCACAAATTAAAGTTTGGAATTCAAAGATTGCTTGAAGTTCCCCTTGTGAAATTTCTGGTTGGTAAGGCGTATAAGCTGTATAGAATTCTGAACGTGAAATCATAGCATCTACAACAGCTGGTGCATAATGGTCATAAACACCCGCACCTAAGAATGAAGTATGATCTTCTTTTGTAATGTTTTTATTAGCAACTCTGCTAAGACGTTTGAATAAAGTAGTTTCATCTTCTCCATTTGGAATATCTAACTCTCTATCCAATAAAATTTCTTTTGGCACATCTCCAAATAATTCTTCAATTGAGCTTGCGCCGATTGTTTCTAACATTTCTTTTTTGTCTTTTTCAGTTAATGGTATATAACGATGACTCACCACTGCCACCCCTTCATTAAATTATTTACTGATTTGATTTTTCTTGACAATTTTAGCTTTGACTTGACGTTTTCTTACTTGAACGATGACTTTTTTGCCCATTTCGAATTCATCACGGTCAATCATTGCTAATGCAATGCCTTTTCCAGTTGCTGGCGATTGCGTACCAGATGTAACTTGCCCAATTTTGTTACCTTCTAAGTCTAGCACATCATAGCCAGTTCTTGGGATACCTTTTTCGATCATTTCTAAACCAACTGATCTAAGTTTTGCTCCATTTTCTTTTTGATCTTTTAACACGTCTTTACCAATGAAGTCTGCTTCAATCAATGGTTTAGCAGCAAATGCAATACCACCTTCATAAGGTGTGATATCTTCTGATAACTCTTGTCCATGTAGAGGTAAACCTGCCTCTAAACGTAAAGTATCACGTGCACCTAATCCAGCTGGTTTTAAATCAGCATTTTCTAAAAGACCATCCCAAATATCTACGACGTCTTTAGAGTCGCAATAAATTTCAAAACCGTCTTCACCAGTATAACCTGATTGAGATAAGATAACATTTTTTCCAAAGATTTCAACATCTTTTTTGAATTCGAAAGGTTTCATTTCAGAAACATCTACATCAACCAAGCTTGCAACATAGTCGCGTGCTTTTGGTCCTTGAACTGCTAATTGACCGTATTGATCAGAAACATTTTCAACATTTACATCAAATTTGTCTGAGTGAGATTTAATCCACTCATAGTCTTTATCTGTATTTGCAGCATTAACCACTAATAAAAATTTATTATCATCTAATTTATAAGTGATTAAATCATCAATCACGCCGCCTTTTTCATTGCAAAGTGCAGTATATTGCGCTTTGTTATCTGATAATTGATCTGTATCATTTGAAAGCACATATTGAATGAATTCTGATGCTTCTTTGCCTTCAATTAACACTTCGCCCATATGGCTGACATCAAAGATTCCCATAACTTCCCTTACTGCGTTATGTTCTTCTTTGATACTAGAAAATTGAACAGGCATTGCCCATCCACCGAATTCAACAATTTTTGCTCCGCTTTCAATAAAACGGTCGTACAATGGTGTCTTTTTTAAGTCGTTTGACATCTTGCAACCCCCTATATGTGATTAAATATTAAAAACAGGATAGCAAAGCCAATTGCTATCCTGTAGTTACCTTCAGGAATGCGTCACAGTATTATCCTTTTGCCTGAGAGATTCGATATAACATCTTGCACCTTCGGCGATGAATACAAGCTAAAACACAAATAATGTTTTAGATAATTCATTCTCTCCAATACTGATCATTCGCTATAATGATATTCATCAAATTTTGATGTAATAAACTCAAATCATTGTCTGTATCCATTCTGCTGAATGCGATTTCATTATATCGTGAAACCCTTGATAAATACAACCTTTTTAATTCATCGAATGCTTTATTTGCAGCGTTAGGTCGATTACTATCGTTTTTAATTCTATCGTATATAAGTTGAATGCTTGCATCTAACCAAATTATAAATTTATAGTGGGATAAAATTTCCATAGAATCAGGGCTTTCAATCACACCCCCACCAGTAGAAATGATGTCATATTCATTAATAGCTTCCTGTAAATATTGTGTTTCTAATTTTCTGAAGCCACTCTCCCCTTTTAATTCAAAGATTTCAGGGATTGTTTGATGTGTTCGCAATTGGATAAGTTGATCTAAATCAATAAAGCTCTTACCCTCTTTTTCAGCGATGTATTTTCCTAATGTTGTTTTGCCCGTTCCCATAAATCCTATAAAAATAATGGGTTCTTTTTTAACTTCCTTGTTTTTCATATTTCTCATCCTTCTCAACAATTTGTTCTAGTTGTTGTTTGTAGTAGATGTTAAGATTGTGTATTGTCTTTAATTTTAAGCTATATTGATAGCTATAGGAAGTCAAAATAAGAATAAAAATCATAAAAATTATTGTTGTAAACGGTAACAGGTAACCTTTCAGATTATAAGTATAGTACTTTGTAATATTTTTCTTCGTTTTCAATCAGAGTCATTTCCACCTTTAAGTATTTATCGTCAATTTTTGTTACTTTGAAGTCACTTATATCCTGTATCAGCGTTATATTTCCGCGTGAATTTATATTTTTATAAATTTTCCGATTAGAAAAGATATACGCTGTTTGTTTGCTATCTTCTTGTATCATTATGCGTCTATTACTGACATTGATTTTATCTATTGGTATATGTTTAATCTCTCTAGATATGTCTTGTGCAAAAAATTCATAGTGAATCAAAGATGCATCATCCATGTGTTTATTTAATGTTTTTACAGATTTGAATAAAGGTGGTATTAGACTCATTGTAATTGAAAAAATACATAACGCAAAAATCATTTCGATGAATGTAAAGCCTTTAATTCTTTTTTGATTTAACTTTAAAACAGTAGTGACTATCAGTTTCATTGCTTTTAATACAAATAGATTGTTCAATCTTTTCAATGGTATAATGCTCCAGTTGTATCCCTTGTTGAATTTCATTTATGTTAAAACGATTAATTACCGTTATTAATGTGCGATACATATCTGCTTTTTCAATTTCTTTACGAAACTGTAAATGCTGATTAATTAATACAGGCAAGAAAATTAGAAGTAAAGTAATGATAAGAGAAAACGAAGTCAATGCATCAAGCATAAAAGATCCCTTGATATAATTTTTACTACGATGTCTTTTCAATTCTTAAACTTCCTTTCTCAATATGGAAAATAAAGCGAAATGTTGTTTGATTAAACTTAATGTAAACAGATCCAAACCGATTAAACTCACCTTCTGGACTAATAACAACAATATCCATATTGTTACTTCTTACTATTTCTCCTTTTGTGATTGTTATATAACTTACTTGATGATTTTGATTTATTACTTTGATTCTATTGCTGCCACGATTAAAAAATAGTATAACATCATCATGATTTTTAATAGCAGTAGATTTCATGTATATTATTTGCGCAGCAAGATTTTTAGCTAATAATTCATTTTCCACGTCTTTTAAATGTGTTGGGCTTTTAACATTTAAACTTAGATATGTTAAAAGGCTAATAATCGCAAGAACTAGCAAAGTTTCAATCATAGTAAAAGCTTTCATGACTATTGACTAACGGTAGCTTCGCCGTCGCTGATTGTAATCGTTTTTCCGGATTTACATGTTTTTTGACCTTCTTTTAAAAATCCTTCACTAACTAATTCATCGATTGAAGAAGGCGCTCTATTTTTATTGAGGGTAAAAGCTTCTATTTGGCTATTCACCATTTTTTGTTGTGCTTCACACCCAGTATCTTGAACATGCTTAGATTGTTTAGCGATATTTGGAATAATGAGTATCAATAAAACACTGATAACTAAAAGAACTAAAAGCATTTCTAGTAAAGTAAATGCTCGTAAATATTTATGTTTTAAGTTTTTGACAAGGTTTTTCATAGGTTTCTCCTTCTTTGTTATTTGATGGATTGAAGCATGTCGAACATTGGCAACATAATGACTAGATAAAGTGAGATAATTAGAAATCCTAGCAATAAAAAGATAACTGGTTGAATAAACTTTATTTGTTTGTTCATTTGACTCTCGATTTGACTTAGAAGAATCTGTGCGTAGATGCTTAATTCTATATCAATTTTTCCGCTCTTTTCACCTTGTTCAATAAAATGAATAAGTTCTTCTTGAAAACAACCAACTGCTTGTAAAATTTCAGGTAATCGCATCCCTTTTTCAATATTTTTAATCATGAAATCACCAAGGTAATTTAAAAACAAATCAATCTTCTGTTCTGTGTAAATATTTGATATCTGCTGTAAAACAATACCATTTCGAAAAAACAACGATAATTCATTTGTAATTTGATAAGTTTTAAAGAGTTTGTAGTAGGTGTTGATGAATGGGAGTTTAATAATAAATTTGATTCGTTTTTCTATTGGCAGCTTTCTTATATATTGGAATAGAATTAGGAAAATTATTGATAAAAATGCAATAAGGGAAAGAATGATGTGAGGAAAATGTTGAATTGTATAATTGAGTATCTTTAAAAGCGGAGACAATTGAATGTCCATTGTGGTATATATTTGTTGGAATTCAGGTAGTATAAAATAATTGATACCAAACAGCATGCACATAAATACACCTATTAGTATCACAGGATATTGAATTGTTTTGATCAAGCGTTGTTTTGATTCGCATTTCTGTTTTAGAAATGTATATGACTCAGTTAAGCTGTCAGACAGCCTTCCGAACTTTTCGGAAAAATATATTTGAGTCACAATAGTTTGAGGATAGTTTAGAAACGAGAGGATAAAATGACAATTCTTACCATCTTTTAAAAATTTTATAATCGTATGGCGCGTTTCTTTATCTTTATAATCAATGTGCATATTCAAGAATTCAAATGATTCTATCAAAGTGAATCCATGATCAAGTAATATTTTCAATCTGTTTAATAATATGAGTTGATCTTTGTCACTTATTTGTTTCTTATTACGAATCTTGGAATTAAGTATATCTTTTAAACACTTCTTCACAAATAACGCCTTCTTTGTTCATCTGACTAAGTACTTTGCTTAATTTTATAAAATGTTTGGGCAGCATATGATTGTTTTTAAAAAAGTATTGAATATCTGATTGATATAATGTCTCATATGCTAGTTCACGGTGTCCTGATTGATTTGTAACTAGCCTTTGATTTGATATTAAGGCTATGGCTTGTTGCGCCTCTTGCGGTGTTATGCCCATTTCTAGTAAACGTAACAAGGCACCCTCGCAATCATTAGAATGTAATGTAGACAACACCAAATGTCCGCTTAATGAGGCTTGAATAACACATTTAGCAATAGATGCTTCACGAATTTCTCCGATAAGGATAATATCTGGATCACATCGTAAAATAGCTTTGAAAGAACTTTCATAGTTGATACCGGCTTTTTCATTTACAGAGATTTGAGTTATCCCAGGAATCCTCTTCTCTACTGGGTCTTCGACTGTAATAATGTTTAGGTTTAATTTTTCTTTCGCAAAAGAAACCATTTCATACATCATAGTACTCTTCCCTGAACCCGTTGGACCTGTAAATAAAATTAAACCTTGTTTTTTATTCATTAAGTGATGAAAGTGTTTTGGACCTTCACATTCAAATTCTTGAGTAAAATACTGTGGGGAAACTCTAATAACGCAGCTTTCCATTCCTAATGAGAGCGGCAAAGTAGATACTCTTAAATTGTAAAGCATTTGATGCTTGAAAGTTGTTTGGCCACTTTGTGCTTGGTGATAAGTAGAAACATCCAAGCCAGATAAGAACTTCATAAAAGTAAGTAACTTCTGATACGTTGTAATCTCAATGGATTCATAATTTAATAACATATCATTAACTCTGAACTTAATAAGTACGGCATGTTCTATTGGTATAAAATGAATGTCTGATACGCGTTGTGCGATTGCGTCGATTAAAATTTTTTCAAATAGCCTTTTCATAAAAAATCACCTCCTACATATACAAACGTAGGAGGTGAGAATATTACTTTTAAATTTTAGCCGTGTAGATAAGGATTTAATTGTTCACCTTCTACAGTGGTAGAAGGGCCATGTCCTGGATATAACGGTAGATCATCTTTTATAGTGAAAATTTTATCTTGTATAGAGTCTACTAATGTTTCGTAGTCTCCACGATATAAATCTGTTCTTCCGATACCGTTATTAAATAAAGCATCTCCAACTAATGCGAAATCATCAAAGATAAAAGTGAGCCCTCCTGGTGAATGACCAGGTGTATGCATGACTTCGACATTGAATCCTTCGATATCATGTTTACCTTCATCGAGTGCAATAGGTTTTGCATGACTTGTAATAGGCTTTAAACCATATTGACTGAATTTTTCAGAACCATTTTTTGCAGGTTCAGTAAGAAAATCAAATTCTTCTTTATGAAGATAAACAGGCACATCATAGTGCTCCAACACTTCGTCTAATGCACCGATATGATCAAAGTGCGCATGAGTTAAAATGATTGCTTTCAACGGTTTGCCAATAGATTTAAGTTTTGAAATAATCTCTTGCCCATCACTTGATGGATCTACAAGTAAAACACTGTCTTCATTTTCTATAAAATAAGTGTTTGTATCCGCTATACCTAAAGTTAAAAATGAAATTTCCATTATTTTTCACCACTATTTTTGTCTAATTGTTTTTGAACAGAGACCAATTTATCATTCATTTTTCTAGATTTGTCTCGACGGTCATCTATTCTTATATTAGTACATACCCTGTCTAGACCTTTATCAAAAGGCAGTTCATGAATTACTTGAACGACATGCAATAAGTCTTTCAAATCACCTTCTATTAGGGTATTCATAGGTGTTAGCTGGTAATCAATGATACCTTGTTCTTTGAATTCTTTTAATTTTGTTTGAATTTCTGCAATATATTTACTTACACTTGGACCTTCTGTTCCTACTGGAATTACGACTACGTCTACGATAGCCATTATTCAACACGCTCCTCTTCAATAACATATGTTTTTATTAAACCTGCAGCACCAGTAATGCCGGCATCGTTTCCTAATTGTGCTTTCACAATTTCAGTGCCGTTTTGTGCAGGTGTAAAAGTAAGGTTTCTATATTCAGTTTTAATATTTTCAATTAGAATATCTCCTGCTTCAGACATTCCGCCACCTAAGATAATATATTTCGGGTTGCTCATTACACTGATGATACTGCATGCATAAGCGATATAGTTTGCAACACGTTCAGTAATAAATAAGCAGAACAAATCACCTTTTTTAGAAGCATCGAAAACATCTTTTGCAGTGACTCTATCTTCTTTAATAAGCTCTAAAATCGAAGATTTGATTGTAAGTTTAGGATGATAAAATTTAACTAAGTTAACTACACCTGTTGCTGAAGCAACAGTTTCTAAACAACCATTTTTACCACAATTACAAGCAAACCGTTGATCAAAGTCTACTCTGAAATGACCAATTTCAGCACCAGAACCATTATGACCGTGGACTAACTTACCATTTGAGATAATACCGCCACCTACTCCAGTGCCTAATGTAATGGCTACAACATCATCTGCATCATGACCTGCACCCTTATGTTTTTCACCTAGTGCCGCTGCATTAGCATCGTTGTCAACAAAAATCGGGAAACTTACAAATTGTGAAAGAATCGCTCGCACGTTAACATCCCCAGGCCAGTTTAAATTTACTGCTCCATGAACAATACCTGATTCGAAATCAACAGGTCCTGGTACACCAATTCCCAATCCAATAACATCTTCCATTTTTAGACTTAGTTCATTCATTTTTTGTACAAACGCACTGTAAATAGATTTAAGTAAAACGACACCTGATGGATCACTGATATCAGTTTGTATCGACCATTTAGTGATTCTTTCAAGTTTGTTATCAAAAATTCCTAGTTTACATGTAGTTCCACCGACATCGGCTGCCAATATTAAATTTCTCATTACTTATTCATCCTTCTTTGATTGATTATTAAGATACACTTGATAAATGCGTCCTTAGAGATAAGTTGATATTCAAATAGCTCTCTAATTTCTTGTTCCATCATTTCATACATGTCGTGTTTATCTTTAAAGTAAATTATAAACCCAAATTGTTTAAGTAACTGTTGTACGTCGTAAAACGTGTTAATTTGACGATTCATTTTGTTTTTCCAACTCTTTTTTTAGATACTTATATTTTTCATTATGAGGATTTGATTTTACTGCAACCTTTATATGTTTAAGTGCCGATTTTTTATCTCCTAATGAACGATTAGCAATTGCTAGTTCATAATTTAGAACGCCAGAGTTAGGGTAATGTTTTAATCCGCGTTCCCATGTTGAAATTCCTTCAGCTTTTGAATCTTTTGTTGCTTTTAACAGACCACTTAAATAATATGTATAATCATCTTCGTAGCCTTTATTCATAGTATGTTTAATAAGCTCTTCAGCTTTGTTGTAATTACCATTGCTCATCTCTTCACTTATTAATTTATCATAAATATTATCCTCTTTAATAGTGAATGTTCTTATTAACAAGATAATCAATAGTAAAATACCGACACCAAGTAAAATCCAAAATAACTTTCGATCTTTATTAAAATAATAACCTATAAAAGTAGCTAGTAATCCGCCAATAAATCCACCTAAATGTGCGTAGATATTTACATTAGCCATAAATAATGAAAATACTGTTAATAACGCTAATACACCAACTAATTGTAATAGCATTTTTGGTGTATATTGTTTACTAAGATACATAATTGCGAATAGACTGCCGATCAAACCGAAAATTGCCCCACTAGCACCTACTGAAATCGAGTTTGTGTCCAGTGCTAAAGATACAATGTTACCAAAGATACCAGAGATGAAATAAATCCCTAGCATTTTCCAATGACCAGCAATGGCCTCAACAAGTTTTCCGAAGATAAACAATGAAAGCATATTCATCAATATATGTTCAAAGTTAAAATGAATGAACATAGATGAGATTAAACGGTATATCTCTCCATGAACTACATTAAAATGAACTAAACCGCCCCAATCTAATAAACTTCTGTTTGTAAATGCATTGATGATCAAAAACATAAACAGCCAAATTATTATATTAATAGTAATAAGCGAGTATGTGACTGGAGCAAATTTCAACATATATTTTTCTATAGGATTGTTACTATAAAGTCGTTTCTTGTAGTAGAGTGATGTTTTATCATTTTGACGCGAATAAAGCTTAGCTATAATAGGGTTCGGCAAAGTTTTTAATAAATCTTGTTGGTTTCGAATGACATTAAAATTCATGTGAATAGGATGAACTTCATTCAAGTTCTCATAAGTGAAGATTTTTTCAGTTAAATAATTGAAAGTCACATATTTTGGAATGAATCCTGTGTATTCACTAATTTCGTTTTGATGTTCTAAAACTCTGCTTTTGTCAAAACGTATTTCTTGAGAGCTACTTACTCCAGTTTTAACAATAATAAGTTTTTTCTTATTTTTATTGGATAGCCAAACTTCTGTATCATTTTTACTGATATGTGCGATTTCGTAGTTGAAGTATTTAACATAATAATAAATTAATTTCCAAAATTGTTTTTCTATATTCATGGTGCCTCCAGTTTAACTAGTTTTAGCAATGATCAGACGTTCAACGACTTCATCATGTGCTTCTGGTTTAAATGTATTATCGATTTGTGTATCATACACTAGGCTTATTGTTTCTGTACGATGTTGATTTAAAAACTTATCGAAATAACCCCCGCCATAGCCGATTCTATAACCTTCTTGGTTAAAAACAACGCCTGGTACAATTAATAAATCTAATGAATTTGTGCGCTCTGTATCGGCATCAACGTATTGGATACCTTTTTCATCCGTGCTTAATTGGTTTAAATCATTTAGTCTTTGGAATGTCATACGTTTAGTTTCATAATCAGTTGCTGGTACAAAAGGGATTTTTCCTTGACTGATGATTTCTTTAATAATCGGAAATGTATTAACCTCATGTTCCATAGACAATACAATGCCAACCGTTTTTGCGTTTCTAAAAGCGTCAGTCTTTAATAATTGTTCTTTTAACCATTGATCAGCTTTTTCTTTGTTGAGATTGTTAATATTTTTCATCTTCTGCAAAACTTGTTTGCGAAGTTCAGATTTTTTCATGATAACACCCCAATATTTTCTATTTGAATTAATATTTTCATTATAACGTTTATCTGCATAAGTGTCATTAGACTTAATATTTGAAGGTATATAGAAACAAAAAAGCTGATACTCGATGAGTGAGTATCAGCTGAAAAATTATGATTTTGATGATTTCTTTTCTTTACCGAAATAATAATTGATAATGTCGCGACCTAAATCTCCACCTTGTAACCATGGTTCTGGAACGGGTTGATTAGTATAGACAATTGAGAAAGCTAATTTAGGATTATCTTTAGGAGCATAACCGATATAAGTTGAGTTAACTCTTGGCTTTCCGTCTTGGAATACTTCTGCTGTTCCTGTTTTACCAGCAGATGGTACGACTGTGTCATGGAAACTCTTATATCCAGTACCTGGTTCCTTATTAAATGCCATATCAAACCCTTTTTGAACTTGTTTAATTTCATCAGGTGAGTTGTTAAGACGATTCAATACATTACCGCGTATTTTATGTTTAACCGGTCCTAAACTATCTTTATCTGTTGCTTTTCTGATTTCAAGACCAACGTGTGGTGTAATTCTATAACCGTTATTCGCAATCGTAGAAACATATTGTGATAATTGTAATGGAGAGTACGTATCATACTGACCAATCGCAAGGTCTAAGTAGTTACCGCTGTTTGAATCTAATTTTTCTATTTGACCTGCAACTTCATTAGGCAAGTCAATTCCTGTTTTAACACCTAAACCTACTTGATTTAGTCCTTTACGTAATTTTTGACCTGCATCTCTAATATCGTTTGGTAATGCCATATTATAATGATATGGATCTTTCGCTAGTTTTAAAGCTGTTTTAAACATATATACGTTTGATGAATGCATTAATGCCTCTTTATCGTTAATATCTACTTTTCCATTTTGGTTGAAGTAAGAACGTTTTGTAAGCCCACCTTGGAAATGTAGAGGTTCATCAATCATATGTTCTCCTACATGTATGGCTTTGTTTTGATAACCTGCTAATAAAGTTCCACCTTTAACAGATGAACCAACCGTATATTGAGAAGTAAAGTTACCAATATCATAATCTGTCATGGAACCATCTGGCTTAATTTGCTTACCAGCCATAGCCAAGATATCTCCATTATTTGGATCTTGCACTACAATGAATGCATTATCCATGTTCTTAGCACCTTCACCACGAAGTTTATTAATTTGATGTTCTAAAGATTCTTCTACTTTCTTTTGTAAGTCAATATCTATTGAAAGTACTAAATCATCTCCACGTGAACCTGGATTAACTACTTCTGCATTCGTTATTTCTCCTGATTTATCAGTTGTGTATTTCATTTCTTTCTTTTTACCACGTAATACATTTTCATATTGATACTCTAAATATGATTTACCAACTCTATCATTTCTTGAATAGCCTCTTGATAAATAGTAATCAGTTAGTTCTTTTGGTATACCTTCTTCTGATGTTGAAACACTTCCGAATAAACCTCTGAGCACATCTCCATAAGGGTATTTACGATCCCAATCCATAGATGTATTTACACCTGGTAATTTTGAAAGTTGTTGTGACACAGCAGCATATTCTTTATTGCTGACATCATCCTTTTTAATAGTTTGAGGATTTAGTGTTGAACCTGACATCATTTCACGATAAATTGCTAATACTTGTAAGTCTTTGTCAGATAAATCATCAAGTTGTTTTTGCTTGATTTTATTATGCAATTCTTCATCGTACTGTTTTTGTGAAATTTCCCCTTCACTAAGCATCTTATCTTCTTTTTTCATCATGTCTGAAACTTTATCAGGATGTAATTGAATCCAGAAGTCTTGTTTATCTCTTTTGGTAATACGATCAGTATCCATTTTTATTAATTTAGATAAGCGTTCTGCTACGTTGAGTATATCTTTTTGTGAAGTCTTTCTACCTCTAGTATATGTAATAGACTTTTTAGAAGCATTATCAACAAGAATTTTACCATTACGATCTAAAATTCTTCCTCTTGGGACAGATTCATTTACCGTAATATTTTCATCATTTTTAATGAGTTGCTTGTAATGAGAACCTTGTGCAATTTGTAAGTAACCCAATCGTAAAACAATGATTACAAATACTACGACAACGAGACCGAAGAAGAATCCGATTCGTTTATCCATCAGATTCCTGATTTTTTCATCATTCGTTTTTTCCTTTAATCTTTTTAGCAATACAACCTACCTCAATTCAACAGTTCTCTAAACAAATGATATATGAAATCGGAACTTTTTTCTATAATTTGCATAGAAAACCAAACATAAATTTAAGATTTCTTCGTAAAAGAAGTGAAAATCAAATGAAACAATAAAAAAACAGCAATTGGATAACCAATTGCTGTTAAAGTTATAATTTAACTTTTCGTGGGTATTAAGATTATTTAGTTGCAGCGTTGTATAGCTCGTCAACTTTTTCCCAGTTAACAACGTTCCAGAATGCATTGATATAGTCTGGACGTTTGTTTTGATATTTAAGATAGTAAGCATGTTCCCAAACGTCTAAGCCTAGGATAGGAGTTTTGCCTTCAGTAATTGGGTTGTCTTGGTTTGCTGTAGTAACGATTTCTAATTTACCGTCTTTATCTACTACTAGCCAAGCCCAACCTGAACCAAATTGTCCAGCAGCTTTTTTAGCAAATTCGTCTTTGAATTCGTCTAAAGAACCCCATTGTTCTTTAATTTTATCAACTACTGTACCTTTCTCTTCAGAGTTAGGTGAAAGGATTTGCCAGAATAATGAGTGGTTTAAGTGTCCACCACCATTATTACGGACTGCAGTTTGGATGTCAGATGGTACACTATCTAAGTTAGCAACAATTTCTTCGATTGATTTGTTTTCTAAATCAGTTCCTTCGATTGCTGCGTTTAATTTTGTAACATAAGTGTTATGGTGTTTGTCATGGTGAATTTCCATCGTTTCTTTATCGATGTGTGGTTCCAATGCATCAAACTCATATGGTAAATTTGGTAATTCAAAAGCCATAAATAATCATCCTCCTAAATTGTTTTCATATTTACTATATCAAGTCGTTAGATACCTTACAATTTTTATGCTTATAAAATAATGAAGTATCTAATTAATATGAACTCTTTCCTCTATATGTTTATCCTGAAAGTAAAGAGTTAAACATTATAAACTGATATAGTTACTAAATTTAATGGTTACTGACATTTTTCACAAATGCCATAAACTTCAAGCTTGTGTGTGTGAATTGTAACATTAGGAAGTTGTTTCCTAATTGCGTCCATCGGACAGTAGTCAATTACTTTCGTGTCTCCGCAAATTTCACAAATGAAATGATGATGGTGGTGATGTGTACAAGCAATTCTAAATTTCATTTCACCATCTAGTTCAGTATTTTCGATAATTCCTAAATCTTTAAACAAATACAAATTTCTATAAATTGTATCGAAAGATATTCCAGGATATGCAGTATCCATAGTTTGTTGGATTGTTTTCGCACTTACATATTTGTTTTCCTTCACGAAAATATCGATAATCTTTTTTCGTTTATCTGTATATTTATGACCGTTATCTTTTAATAATTTGATAGCATCAGTCGTATTCATTTAACTATCTCCTTTTTTTACCCTAGTACGTAAAGTCTGAGTGAACATTGTAGCTACTAAAATAAGTACTAATAATACTACAATAACCCCACCTGGTGATAAATTTAAATAAAAAGCAATTACTAAACCACCAATAACAGATACTTCTCCAATGATAATACTATAGAGGATTAGTTGTTTAAATCCTTTTGTCATTCTCATTGCTATGGCCACTGGTAAAGTCATCAATGCACTTACAAGTAAAATACCAACTACGCGCATAGATGCTGAAATAACCATGGCTACAATGATAATGAATAAGAATTGAATCCATCTTGGTATACCAATAACTTTACTATATTCTTCATCAAATGAAAGGATAAAGAGTTCTTTATAAAATAACATAATGAAAAGTGTTACAAGTACAGCAATGGTCAAAACAGTAATCATATCACTTAAAGATACAGCACTGATTGATCCAAATAATAAACCTACTAACTCTTGGTTAAATCCGTCTGCAAGTGAAATAAAAATGGCACTTAAGCCAATACCTGCACTCATAATAATCGGTATCGCAATTTCTTGATAGTTTTGATAAGATGTTCTTAATTTTTCTATTAAAAGTGCACCGACTACCGCAAACAATATGCCACCCCACATAGGATTTATAAAGATAAATATCGGTGATAATGTGGTTAAAAACATTCCGAAAGAAATACCGCCTAAAGTTACATGACTTAATGCGTCAGCAATCAAAGAGAGTCTGCGTACTACGATAAATGCACCAATAAATGGTGCAATAAACCCAATCAAGATACCACTTAAAAGAGAATAGCGCATAAAATCGAAATTCATTAATGCTTCAATCATTAGTTACAGCACTCCCTTTCATGTTGATGGTCAACAAATTTAATTGGATAGCCGTAAATTTTTGATATTTCAACTTGATCTAGCGACTTAAACTCTTGTGCAGGACCATGGAAATGTAAATGTCTATTTAAGCAAGCAACTTTTGTTGCAGTATCCACGACAACTCCGATATCGTGTGTAACTAAAATAATAGTGACACCTTCATTTTTTAATTGCTCTAGAGTTTGATAAAACTCACTGACATGTTTAGCATCAATACCATTAGTAGGTTCGTCTAAAATAAGTACTGATGGGTCTGAAATCAATGCTCTTGCGATTAACACGCGTTGTTGTTGTCCACCTGATAATTCAGCAATGTTTTTGTTTAATAAGTGTTCAATATTTAAGCGTTTTAGGATGTTTTTAACTTTTTGTACATCCTTTTTATTAAACCATTGAAAAAGGTGTTTTTGTTTTGTTAATCCACTTAAAACAACTTCTTTTACACTAGCAGGAAAACCTGAATTAAATGCTCTTGCTTTTTGAGATACATAGCTGATTTTCAACTCTGATAATTTTCGTTGGTATTTCTGGCCATCAATATACATCTCACCGCTTTGAAGTGGAAATAAACCTAGCATAATTTTTAATAATGTAGATTTACCTGCCCCATTCGGTCCGACAATTGCCAAGAAATCACCTTTACATATTTTAATGTTTATGTTTTCCAGTACTTGTTTGTTTCCAAAATAGTAATTTATATTTTTTAATTCAAAAACTGGGGTAGACATATCTTCACCTCGCTATAAATATAACCTTGAATAAATAATATGTAAATTGTAATGCTTACGATTGAGCATGTAAAATTAAAAGACAAAGTAAGCTTTGTCTTTTAATTACATAATTACTCTAATAGAATTATTCACTCATAATGATATTCTTCATATCAGGATTGAAAGTTTGACTTTCCAACATTTCAATCTCATGTTTATATGGTGGTTTTTTATTTTTCTTATCTTCGCCTACAAAAGGTGTTTCTAAAATTTTTGGAATGTTTTCGAATACTTCATGATGAACAATATAATTCAATGCATCAAATCCGATATGACCAAAACCGATGTTTTCGTGACGGTCTTTATGTGCACCGACTTCATTTTTACTATCATTAACATGAAGTACTTTAATTCTGTCTAATCCAATTATTTTATCAAATTCCTCAAGTACACCGTCGAAATCATTTTTGACATCATATCCTGCGTCATGTGTGTGGCAGGTATCAAAGCAAATTGATAGTCGTTCGTTATGATTTACGCCATCTATAATTTGTGCTAATTCTTCAAATGTACGACCTACTTCAGATCCTTTACCGGCCATAGTTTCTAATGCAATTCTGACATCATTTTCATTTGTTAGAACTTCATTTAAACCTTCAATAATTTTTTTAATGCCAGCTTCAGAACCAGCTCCTACGTGTGAACCTGGGTGTAAGACGATGTCTTTTGCACCGATTGCTTCGGTACGTTCAATTTCTTTTTGTAAAAATTCAACACCTAAATCAAAAACATGGGGTTTTTGTGTATTTGCAATATTAATAATATAAGGTGCATGTACAACGATATTAGAAAGACCATATTCTTTCATTGCTTCGTGTCCGGCTTCAATATTTAGTTCTGAGATATCTTTTCTTCTTGTGTTTTGAGGTGCACCTGTATAAATCATAAATGTTTTTTCGCCTAATCTATGTGCTTCTTCTGCTGAACCCAGCAGCATTTTTTTACCATTCATCGGAACATGAGAACCAATTAACAATCTGTCCACCTAACCTTTACTTATTTTTTCTTTGTTGTCTGTTTTGACGTTTACTGTATTTCTTACGTTCTTGACGTTTTAAATTTTCTAATTCTCTCTTGAACTTTTTCTTATACCCTGGTTTTACTTTTTTCTTATTACCGCGCTTAACTTGTTGTTTCACTTGAGTAGTTAAGTGATCATCTTTGTTTTTACGTGTTTGTCTTGTATTATGCGTTTTGATTTCTTTTAGTTCACCATTTTTTATATCAACATCTTGGAATTTATAACCTTTTTTCTCAATCTCAGCAATTAAATATTCTTCATCGGGCATATATAAAGTAAATGCTTCACCTTTATATTGGCCTCTACCAGTTCTGCCGACACGATGAGTGAAGAAATCGATGTCTTTAGGAACATCATAGTTAATTACATGACTGACACCTTCGATATCAATACCTCTTGATGCTAAATCACTTGCGATTACAAACTGAAAGTCTAAGTTGCGGATGCGTTTCATTTGTTGTTTTCTTTCTCTAGGACTTAATCCGCCATGAATCATACCGATTTTTAAGCCTTCTGCAGTTAATGATTCTGCTAATTCATCAGCATTTTCTCTGCTGTTACAGAAAATAAGGCATAGATATGGATTGATAATATCAATCAAAGCTTTAGTTTTATCTAATTTTGATGAACCTTTTGTCGGTATTAAGTAAAAATCAATATTTTTCTTGTTTTGTGTTTTACTATCTACTTCAATAAGTTCTGGTTGATTTAAATATTTATTTAAGAACGGATGTAGAGATTTTGGAATCGTAGCGCTGAATACAGCGATATGTGCACTGTCATCTAAACGTGCTGCGATATGGTCGACGTCTTCAATTAAACCTAAATCAATCATTAAGTCAGCTTCATCTACAACTAAATACTGAGCTAAATGTGCATGTAATGTGCCGTCCTTTGATAAATCATTGATACGTGTTGGTGTTCCAATGACTAATTGAGGTTGTACGTTACAACGTTGTTTGTCACGTGCAAAATCAGTTCCCCCAATAAATAAAGTGACTTTAACTTCATCTTTAAATTGTGCTAAATGATGTGCTGCATTATAAAGTTGTTGTGCTAATTCTCTAGTTGGTGCAACGACAATAGCTTGGGGTTCTTGAATTGAAGTATCAATTTTTTCCATTAATGGTAACAAGAAAGCATGAGACTTCCCAGTACCCGTTTGTGATTGCCCGATAATATTTTGACCTTTGATAATTTTAGGGATTACTCTTTGTTGGATTTCAGTTGGCTGATTAAAATTCAAGTCAGCTACAGCATCTATAAGTTGTGGACTTAAATCAAATTGTTCAAATGGGTGTTGTGTGGCCATTAAAATCCCTCCTTTTTAGTTTTTTATACATAATTAAATGGATCTGTATTTAAAGTTGAAGCTTCAATAGTAAAGTTATCATTACTAATCCATTCTTTAAGTAATGATTTTAAACCTTCTTTCATAACATATTCACTATAATGATTGATATCGATTAAGTTATATCCTTCTGTTTCAGCATCTAATGCGTCATGATGTTTAATATCACCAGTGATAAATACATCTGCACCTTTTTGATGTGCGAATTTTTCATAACCAATACCAGAGCCACCAATAATTGCTGCTTTTGAGATTACTGTGTCTGGATTCCCAGTGAAACGGACGCTTGGTATATCTAATTGTTTTTTAATAGTCATTGCTAATGATTTTAAAGTTGTTTGTTCTGGTAATTGTCCTATCATACCTAAACCGCGTTTTACCGTTTTAGTTAATGGAATAAAATCATATACCGGTGTTTCATATGGATGTAGTACATTAATACAATCCTCTGCTTTTGTACGTTCGTACTCTTGAATCATGAATTCAACTTTTACTTCTTCAACTGTTTCGATTTGATCCAACTCACCGATATGAGGATGTGCATTCTCGACAGGTTTAAATTGTCCAGAACCTTTAGTAGAAAAGAAACAGTATTCATAATCACCTTCAGATGCAAAACCTTCATCATTCATTTTATTTTTAAATGTCTCTACATTTTCTTCAGGAATAAACACTTGGACTTTATAATAATTTGTTTGTTGAGGTTCTAAAATTTCAGTATGTGTAAGTCCAATTTGCTTTGATAGCATCGCATTGACACCAAAACGATATACATCTAAGTTTGTATGCAAGGCAATTAATTGGATATTGTTTTGTATCAAACGACGAATAATAGCGCCATAACCTTGTTCATTGATGCTTTTAACTCCTTTAAAGATAAGTGGATGATGTGCAACAATTGTATTAATGTCTTTTTCTATTGCTTCATTTACCACTTCCATTGTACAATCTAACGCCGTCAGTATACCTGTGATTTCTTGTTGTTTGTCCCCGATTAATAAGCCAACATTGTCCCAACTTTCAGCAGAAGAAAAAGGAACATGCTGATTTAAAATATTTAGTAACTCTGAAGTTTTCATGATAACACCTCTTGAATTAATTTGATCTCATGATTAATCTCTTCTAAGCGGCTTTGATGCTTGTTCTTATCCAAGTGAGATTGGATGTTTTTTAAAGCTTCTAATTCTCTATTCCATTTTTTAATGAATAAAGCTGATTTAGAATTCATTAAAATCGGACCGAATTTCAACTCTACTTCTTTTAATTCTTTATGACCATATTCTGCAATAACTATTTCATAAATATGGCCTTTTTCTTCCATAATCTCTTCATCAATAATATGGTAATCCAATTTCATTAATGTACGTCTTAAAGTAGATGTTTGAATATTACTTTGTAACGCTAAACGTGGTTGATTCATTAGCTTTTCTTTTCCATTTTGGAGTATTTCTGCAATTAATGGGCCGCCCATTCCACATATTGTAATAGTATTAACGTTATTTGTTTTTTCTAGGACATTTAATCCATCTCCCAGTTTAACATCAATCCTATTTTGCATGCTATATTTTTTAACGTTATCTAAAGCAGCTTGATATGGTCCTTTTACCACTTCTCCAGCAATAGCAGAAGTACATAATTCGTTTTCTATCGCATAGATTGGCAAATATGCATGGTCTGAACCAATATCTGCCAATACATCACCAGTTATATATTTACTCACTGCAGTAAGTCGTTGGTTTAAAATCATCACTTTGGCTCCTCTAATAAAAGAGCGAGACAATAAGCAAGATATTCGATTGACTGTAGGTCTTTACATGATTCCTTGCCTTCGTCAGCCAAACATTATCAGCTCATTGTCTCGCTATTTTTACTTAATTAATCCATAAAGTCTTTAAGGCGTTTGCTACGGCTTGGATGTCTTAGCTTTCTAAGTGCTTTAGCTTCGATTTGACGAATTCGTTCTCTTGTAACACCGAATACTTTACCAACTTCTTCAAGTGTTCTTGTACGTCCATCATCAAGACCGAAACGTAATCTTAATACGTTTTCTTCTCTATCAGTTAGTGTATCTAAAACATCTTCTAATTGTTCTTTCAATAACTCGTACGCTGCGTGATCAGATGGGCTTTGTACTTCTTGGTCTTCGATGAAATCTCCTAAGTGACTGTCATCTTCTTCACCAATTGGTGTTTCTAAAGAAACAGGCTCTTGTGCAATTTTTAAGATTTCACGTACTTTTTCTGGTGGTAAATCCATCTCTTCACCAATTTCTTCTGGTGCTGGATCACGACCTAAATCTTGTAGTAATTGACGTTGAACACGAATCAATTTATTAATTGTTTCGACCATGTGTACTGGAATTCTGATTGTACGCGCTTGGTCAGCAATAGCACGTGTAATTGCTTGACGAATCCACCATGTTGCATACGTAGAAAATTTGAAACCTTTACTGAAGTCGAATTTTTCTACCGCTTTAATTAAGCCCATATTTCCTTCTTGGATAAGGTCTAAGAACAACATACCGCGTCCTACGTATCTTTTAGCAATGCTGACAACTAAACGTAAGTTTGCTTCTGCTAATCTTGCTTTAGCTACTTCATCACCTTGTTCGATACGTTTTGCAAGTTCAATTTCTTCTTGGGCGTTTAATAAATCAACACGACCGATTTCTTTTAAATACATACGTACAGGGTCGTTGATTTTAACACCTGGAGGTGCACTTAAATCATTAGGATTAAGTTTTTCGTCTGTATCAGAACTGTCTTTTTCATTAATAAGATTTATATCATTATCATTTAATTGTTCAAAGAACTCGTCCATTTGATCAGAGTCCATATCGAAGTTTTGCAGTTTTTCTGCTACTTCTTCATGGCTTAAATGACCTTCTTTTTTCCCTTTATCTAATAATTGTTTTTTTACATCTTCCAAAGTTAATGTCGGATCGATGGTTTGTTTTTTTACTACTTTCACTTGGTTTTCAGACATAAAAAGGCCTCCCGAAATTAATATAAGCACACAATGCGTTACTTAAATAAAACTCTTTAAATATATATTAACAATTTTAATACATTCGTTTTTGATTTAAAGCGACAATCTTTTGCAAATAATACTTTTGCAGTTCTGAATCACCAATACGTGTAGCCTCTCGTAACTTTTGGTTTAATGACTCAGAGGTCTCTTCATCTCTACTGCTAACAATAATTTGAATATACTCATCAATCTCATGTTCATATGGATTGTTATTGAGTAAAAGATTGTCTAATGCAATTAAAGTTTCTCTATCTATTTCTTCATCACTATATAATAATGCAGTACTCAGATTATAATATTCATTTTCAGCATAGTAGTCGTGCAAAATATTAAATATACGCTTAAATTGCTGATTTGTAAAGTCATCTGCTTCTACACGCTGACTATGTTCAAGAAAAATGTCTTTATTAAACATAAAATGTTTTAATAGTTTACGTTCAGCATCTTCTTGTTTTGAATATTTTTTTTGTTTAACTTCTGGAACTGCAGCAGGTATTTGTTGAAATGAATGTTGGTTATGTCTTGACACTTCATTATTTAGACTATCAAAACTTACTTTAAACAATTCAGAAACGTCTTGCAATACTTTTTTCTGTAAAATCCCTGATTGCATTAATGAAACATCGTTCGTTATCTCTTTAAGGTATTGTTCATAAGCCATGTCGTTATTTTCGATTTCGTCTTTATATAAATTGACTTTATACAATACAAAAGCACGTTTTTCATGTTCCACGTATTTTTTAAAAGCATCTTCCCCATATTTAGTAATATACTCATCTGGATCCATTTTAGAAGGAAGTTGAATAACAAAAACATTCAGACCTTGCTCTAGTAAGTGCTGCCCAGTTTTAAGTGTAGCTTCTTGTCCTGCAAAATCGCCATCAAATAGTAATGTGACATTTGATGTTAGTTTTTTGATGAACGCTATGTGTTCTTGGGAAATTTGTGTTCCCATACTTGCTACAACCTGTTTAACCCCAGCAATGTCAGCTTTAATAACATCCATAAACCCTTCTAATAGTATAATTTCATTTTTTTGACGTATAATACGTCTTGCTTTGTCAACGTTATATAAAAGTCGTCTCTTTTGAAATATAGGTGTTTCCGGACTGTTTAAATATTTAGGTTCTTGATTTTTGTATGTTCTTCCCGAATAACCTACAGTTCGTCCTTGTGCATTATGCAAAGGAAACATAATTCTATCTCTAAATCGATCATAATAACTAAAGTTTTCTTCATTGCGCGATAATAAACCGGCTTCATACGCTAGCTCAATATCATAACCTTTCTTTTGCAAGAAATCATGACAAAAGTGAGAGTTGTCGGGTGCAAAACCGATTTTTCTGTCTTTTAACAGTTCTTCAGTGAAACCTCTAGACTTCAAATATTTTAAAGGCTCTTCCCCTTCCACTGTTTTCATCAGTACATAATGATAATATTCTTGCATAAGTTCATGCATTTTAATCATCATTAAGTCATCAGAAGCGATTTGGTTTTGCTCATTATTTTGTCCAACATCTACTTTTATATTTACCCTTTCTCCAAGGGCTTTAACAGCATCGACAAACGAAATACCTTCTATCTCTTGAGTAAATTGAAAAACATTACCGCCTTTTTTACAACCGAAACAATGACAAATTTGTTTGTCCTCTGAAACAGTAAACGAAGGTGTTTTTTCATCATGAAAAGGACACAAACCAATATAATTGCGCCCTCTTTTCTCTAATTTCACGTATTCACTTACAAGGTCAAGAATATCTGTTTTATCTTTTATTTCATTTATTACTGATTGCTCTATTCTCACCATAACCACCTGTATACATTAGTCTTATTATTATATCATTTTCTATAAAAAATAAAAGTTATTAGCTCAATAAGAAATACGCTGAGTTTAAAACACCAGCGTATTGTATTAGGCTTACTTATTCATTTTATTTTGTTCAATTATATACATGATATCATTCGCTGTTTCTTCTATAGCTTTGTCTGAAACATCAATCACAGGACAGCCTATTCGATCAACTATTTTATCAAAGTAATCCAATTCTTCTTGAATACGTTGCCCTGTAGCATAACGTGCTGAATCTCCAAGCCCGAGTTGTTTCAATCTTTCTTTACGGATTTTATTCAACTTTTCTTCACTGATTTTTAATGCAATACATTTTTTTGGATCTACTTCAAATAACCCTTCAGGCGGATTGATTTCAGGAACGATTGGGATATTCATAACCTTATAACGCTTATGTGCTAAAAACTGTGATAAAGGTGTTTTTGAAGTACGTGAAATACCAATTAATATAATATCAGCTTTAGGTAAACCTTTCGGATCTTTACCATCATCATATTTAACTGCAAATTCAATCGCTTCAATTTTTTTGAAGTATGCTTCATCTAGTTTATGCACTATACCTGGTTCATAGTATGGTTTTTCATCGATTTCATCAATTAAAATATTCATTAATGGTCCCATGATATCGACATGTTTTATATTTTTTTCGGCTAATTGCTGTTCCATATATTCTTTAATGTCAGGTTTTACAAGCGTGAAAACAACAATATTCATTTCGTTTTCTTTCGCAACTTCCATAACTTCATCAACATTCTCTAACGTTTCAATATATGGATAACGTACAATCTGACTTTGGAAATTTTTCGAGTTAAATTGAGAAACACAAGCTTTTGCAACTTGTTCGGCTGTTTCTCCCACCGAATCAGATGCAATTATTATTTTTATCTTTTGCATTAAATCCTACTCCTACTCATCGAAAATTGATACAAATAATTTTGTTATCGTGGTTTTTGAAATGCGCCCGATGACTTCCAACTTACCATTATCTTTACCACGAACTATCGGCAGAGAATCAATTTCTTTTTCAATCATAAGCTGTGCAGCTAGTACGACCAAATCATTTTCTAAAACGTGTGTTAAATTCGGCATACGTGTCATGATAACACTGACTGGCATCGTATGTATATCCTCGCCAATCATGGATGCTCTGAGTAAGTCTTTTCTTGAACAAACTCCAACAAAATCATTATTTGTATTCACAATAAATAACGTGCTGACGTCTTCAAGAAAAATTGTACATATTGCCTCATAAACAGAAGTATCGCCTTTTAAGACAATCGGCAAAGATTGATAGTCTTTAACAACATATTGACGTAATTTTTCTGTTAATAATTGATTTGTTGATTTACCAGAATAAAAGTATCCTACTCTAGGTCTAGCTTCGAGAAACCCAGACATTGTCAAAATAGCTAAATCAGGTCTAAGTGTCGCTCTAGTTAAACTTAGTTGTTCGGCAATCTTTTCACCAGTAATCGGCCCATTTTGCTTTACTATTTCGATAATTTCACTTTGCCTACTACTCAGTTCTATATGTCTTCACCCCTTCACACTTACAATTTATATTATAACTGTAATTGTTTTGGTCTACAAATCTATATAAACACTTGCCTTTAATTTTCGGATGCATTAGAATTAGGTTTGAAGCGAGTTAAGGATGGTGCGAGCTTAACAATTAAATTGGCCTAACAACTTTTATAATCTAAGCGAGTGTCTACACTAATTTGGGTGGAACCGCGGGTTATTACGAATTTCAATGAGAAATGAGATAACTCGTCCCAAGATTTCGAAATGTTTATTTCGTTATCTTGGGGCGTTTTTTTTATTATTAAAGAGGAGTGTTATTTATGGCAAAAGATATGGAATCAGTAGTTCAGCTAGCAAAACACAGAGGTTTTGTATTTCCAGGCAGTGAGATTTACGGTGGTTTATCAAACACTTGGGATTATGGTCCATTAGGTGTTGAATTAAAAAATAATATTAAACGTGCATGGTGGAAAAAATTTATTTCACAATCACCTTATAACGTTGGCTTAGACGCAGCAATTTTGATGAACCCTAAAGTATGGGAAGCATCAGGTCACTTAGGTAACTTTAATGACCCTATGATCGACAACAAAGATAGTAAAATTCGTTACCGTGCAGATAAATTAATTGAAGAATTTATGCAAAATGAAAAAGGTGACGAAAACTTTATCGCAGATGGTTTAAGTTTTGATGAAATGAAACGTATTATTGAAGAAGAAGGTATTAAATGCCCAGTAAGCGGTACTGCTAACTGGACTGATATCCGTCAATTCAACTTGATGTTCAAAACTTTCCAAGGTGTAACTGAAGATTCAACTAACGAAATTTTCTTACGTCCTGAAACTGCACAAGGTATCTTTGTCAACTACAAAAACGTCCAACGTTCAATGCGTAAAAAATTACCATTTGGTATTGGTCAAATCGGTAAATCATTCCGTAATGAAATTACACCAGGTAACTTCATTTTCAGAACACGTGAATTCGAACAAATGGAATTAGAATTCTTCTGCCGTCCTGGTGAAGAAATCGAATGGCAAAATTATTGGAAAACATTTGCTGAAAAATGGTTATTAGACTTAGGTCTTCAAAATGAAAATATTCGTTTAAGAGATCATGACCAAGATGAGTTATCTCACTACTCTAATGCAACTACAGACATTGAATATAAATTCCCATTTGGTTGGGGCGAATTATGGGGTATTGCAAGCCGTACAGACTACGACTTGAAAAAACATAGTGAATATTCTGGTGAAGATTTCAGATACCATGATCCAGAAACAAATGAAAAATTCATCCCATACTGTGTTGAACCTTCTTTAGGTGCTGACCGTGTGACATTAGCATTCTTATGTGATGCTTATGACCGTGAAGGTGTTGAAGGCAGTAAAGATGAACGTACAGTATTGCACTTCCACCCTGCTCTAGCACCGTATAAAGCAGCAATTTTACCATTAAGCAAAAAATTATCTGAAGAAGCAATTAAAGTTTACGAACAATTAAGCGAAAACTTTACAGTTGATTTTGACGAATCACAATCAATTGGTAAACGTTACCGTCGTCAAGATGAAATTGGTACACCATATTGTATTACATTTGACTTCGATTCATTAGAAGATCAACAAGTCACAGTACGTGAACGTGATACTATGGAACAAGTTCGTATGCCAATCTCTGAATTAAACGATTTCTTAGCTGAAAAAGTTAAATTCTAATATTAAATAAATAAGGGTATATCGCGAAATTGCGATATACCCTTATTTTTCTATCATTTTTTCTGGTTATTGGACTCTAAACGATGCAATTGATTTATTAATTTTTGACTTCTGAAAAACACACCCGCATATTCCCGGTATAACATGATAAGCAAATCAGACATCTCATCTACTATATCCTGATGAATATTAACTGAATTCATTTTATCTATAGGCAGTTTTTGAAGTACATCCAATAAATAAAGTGTTTTATTAGATATAGGAACTGCTCGTTCATCTCTATACAAATTCTCCTGAGCAATCACACCATGATATTTAAAACTGTAGCCACATAAATTTGCTTGGTTTGTATCGCCTGAGATAATATCTTGATTGAATGCGATAGTAAAACCAAAGTCAGGCATTTTTTTTAATAAAACAATAACGGACATCAGTTGGGCACTGTAACCTTTTTCAACTCTGTTCAAGCAAAAGTGTAAGAGTTGATAATTAAATTTAGAAATTTGTTCTTCGTCCATAGATTTGTCAATGATTTCAGCACAAAGTGCAGCATAACTGCTCTCATAAATATCTAAACGAAGTTGATAATTTTGACTGATAACATCAACTGAATTAAGTATGCCTAGACCACGTAATTTAGCATAGATAAACAGGCCATATACAAATAATTGTGTATTAGCCTGCATACCTGTTCTACTTTTTTTAGCACGTTTGACCATCAAAGGAATCTTCGCGCCACTTTCGCTTAGGATGGTAATAATTTTATCTGATTCGCCATAATCGACTGTTTTAATAATAATTCCTTTTTGTTTTACTAACATAAAAGGTACCACCGACCTTCTAGTTTAATCTTGATCCTCTATATAGCCCATTTGGCGAATAAAGTTGATTTTATTACGCCAATCTTTTTGTACTTTTACCCATAAATCGAGATACACTTTTGAACCTAATAGGTTTTCGATATCCAATCTCGCACGTTTTCCAATTTCTTTTAACTTTTTGCCGCCTTTGCCGATGACAATTCCTTTTTGTGAATCTCTTTCAACAAAAATTGTAGCTTCTATACGAACTTTATCTTCAGATTGTTTAACCATTCTATCAACGTTAACACCTATTGAATGTGGAATTTCTTCGCTCGTTAAGTGAAGAATTTTTTCTCTTATTAATTCACCTACCACAAATTGTTCAGGGTGGTCAGAAATTTGACCATCTGGATAATATTGAGGGCCTTCAGGTAAATATGATTTAAGTACTTCAATAAAGTGTTCAACATTTAAACCTTCTAATGCTGACATTGGAACAGTTTCAGAGAAGTCCATATATTTTTGATATGATTCAATAATAGGCATGATTTCATCAGGGTGTACTAAGTCAATTTTATTGATAACAAGGAATACTGGAGTTTTGACATTTTTCAGCATTTCCATAATATATTCATCACCGCGACCAATCTTTTCATCAGCGTTAACCATGAAAATGACTGCATCTACTTCTGATAAAGTATTTTTAGCAACTTTCATCATATAGTCGCCTAATTTATGTTTGGGCTTGTGAATACCTGGTGTATCAACAAAGATAATTTGTGCATCATCTTCAGTCATAACACCTTGTATTTTATTTCTAGTTGTTTGTGCTTTGTCTGACATAATTGCGATTTTATGCCCAAGCACTCTATTCATAAACGTAGATTTACCTACGTTAGGTCGGCCTATAATTGAAACAAAGCCTGATTTATGTTCTGTCATATATTCAAATCCTTTCCTGAAAAACCTAGCGGCAGTAATTCGGCGACAGTCGTTTCAATCATATCGCCTTTATGGTTTGTTAAATAAATCGGCATGTCGTCATCACATAGTTCATTAATAACTTGACGACATGAACCACATGGTGATGAAGGCTTATCAGCATCTACTGTGACTGTTAAAGATTCAAAGTCACCTGGTCTATAACCTTGACTAATTACTGCAACTAAACTTGAACGCTCTCCACAAATTGCTTCGCCATACGCAGCATTTTCCACATTTGCGCCGAAAAATTCTTTGCCATCTTTAGTTCTTAAATAAGCACCCACCTTAAAGTTGCTGTAAGGTGAATAAGAACGTTTTTGTGCTTCTCTTACTTTTTCATAATGTTCTTGAGTATAAGCCATTTTTATCTCTCTCCTTTATAATAAGTTAACGATGTAAGGGATAAAGATAATTAGACCTATAATTACTGCTGCGATAGATATTAAAAGCACACTTAGTGCTGCGATATCTTTAGCATATTTAGCAAAAAGTTTATAATCATCCGTTACAAGGTCAACTACATATTCAATTGCGGTGTTAATTGCTTCAAATGCTAACACTAGAAAAATTGTTAAAATAACCGCAATCCATTCCATGCGGGTAATATTGAAGTAAAAAGACGCGCCAATGACTAAAAAGCCAATTGCGATATGCCATAAAAAGTTACGATCTTTTTGTAGTATGGTCAACAACCCTTGAATGGGATACTTAAAACGATTCATAGACTATTCTCTTGTTAAGCCATAAGCATCTAAAATAGATTTTTGTCTTCCAAACATTTCTTTTTCGTCGGCTTCATTCATATGATCATAGCCAAGTAAATGTAAGAAGCCATGCAAACTTAAAAAGCCGAGTTCTCTCTCAAAGGAATGTCCATACTCTGCAGCTTGTTCTTTTGCAACATCTGCGCAAATGATAATGTCACCTAGTACACGAGGGATATCTAAACCCTCAATTTCAGGTTCATCTTCTTCTAACGCAAATGAAATGACATCAGTAACTTTATCTTTATCTCTATAGTCTCTATTAATTTGTTGAATTTCTTCTTTATCAACAAATGTCACTGATAGTTCTGCATCTTCTTCAATATTCTCTTGTTCTTTCGCAAAGTTTAATAACTTTTCAATCTGGTCATACCATTCTTCTTTTACTTCATCCGTATGATTTGAAAAATCAATCGTGAACATGGCGTTTATTCATCTCCTTCATAACGGCTGATAATTTTACTTACTAATGGATGACGTACAACATCACTTTGGTCTAATGTTTGTACACTAATGCCTTTAACGCCTGATAAGCGTTCAACAGCTTGTTTTAATCCGCTTTTAATACCTCTCGGCAAGTCTACTTGAGTCATATCACCCGTTACGACCATTTTTGATCCAAATCCTAAACGTGTTAAGAACATTTTCATTTGGGCATGCGTCGTATTTTGCGCTTCATCTAAAATAACAAATGCATCGTCAAGTGTACGTCCTCTCATATAGGCTAATGGTGCAACTTCAATGATACCTCTTTCAATAAAACGCGCTGTTTGCTCAGGTCCCAGTACCGTATGAAGACCATCGTATAAAGGTCTTAAATAAGGGTCTACCTTTTCTTTTAAGTCGCCTGGTAAGAAACCTAATGATTCGCCTGCTTCTACAGCGGGACGAGTCAGCACTATTCTTTTTACGTTACCTTGACGCAATTCTTTAGCAGCATAAACAACAGCTAAGAAAGTTTTACCAGTACCAGCTGGTCCAATACCAAAGACTAAATCATTATGCTTCATCGCATTCAGATATAAACGTTGACCCATTGTTTTTGCACGAATTGTTTTACCATAAGCATCTTTAGTAATTGCTTCATCGTATAAATCAACGAGGTGTTGGATAGATCCTTTCTCTGCCATTTTAATTGCTGCTTCTACATCTTTAAGATTAATTGATACGCCTTGATCAATTACTTTTAAAAGGTTTTTTATTACAGCTTCTGCTTTTACAATTTCTTCTTGTTGTTGCCCTTTTACAGCTATTTCTTGCCCCCTAGCATGAACAATAACATTGAAAGCTTCTTCTATTGCTTGTAAGTGTTCATCGTTATTACCTATTAGTGCTTGGGCTTGATTGATATCGTCAATAACTATTATTCCTGGCATACATTAACTCCTTTTCATTATTATCGCTTTTCAGCATATTTTTTAATAAGATGCAGAATATAATGGTTAACGGAAACTACGGACTTAGTTAATAATTTCCACATATTCATACAATCATTATATCATGTTCTCGCTGTTTATTAATCCAATAAAGTTTAGCTTGCATAAAAGAAAAATGGATTGGATGACATAAAATTATGTCCATCCAATCCATTAAATTTATTGTAACTGTTTCGGCTTTTTAAGTACTTCTGACCAAACAAAACCATTTAGTATTTCATCTTCATCAAAGCGTAAATCTTCATTAGTTCGTGTGCTTGTTTGATTAAACTTATTAGCGAATAGTTGTTTGAGTCTTTCTTTTTTAGCACGTTCTGAAAGATATTTATCACTAATGATTGCTTGAGCACGACGTTCTAATATCTCAATTTGCTTTTGTTTCTCTAAATCCATTTGAGAGCGTAAATCATGTAACTCATTATTTAAAGAATCATTCAGTTGTTTTGTCAATACTTGCTCTTTTTGATTTGAATCGAGTCTTGGTTGAGATGATTGCTCGCGCGTTTGTCTCGGTTGAGATGTACGATGGTTTGGACGTGTAGTTTCTTCTGGTTTAGGTGTGTGATCAGGTTGAGAAGATGGCGGCGTACCTTCTAATTCTTTTTGCATTTCCTCAAACTTTTCACCTAATTGTTCAAGAAACCCTTTTTGTTGTTTACGCTCAGTCGTAGGTTGTCTTCTAGGTTGTGATGATTTTGGTTGATTTTGTTGTCTCTTTTTATAATTTTTATCGTTAATTGCTGATATTAATGAGATAACAACACTAACGACAAATATTATTAGACCGATATTCATTTAATCACCTCGTTTACTTGTCTGGTGACTCGTTATCATTTGGTTGCGTACGTTTATTGATAGACTCACGCATACCTGTATCAGCTTCTATGTTTTTCAAATTATAGTAATCTTTAACTCCGATATTACCTTTTCTTAGAGCTTCAGACATTGCAAGTGGAACTTCAGATTCTGCTTCCACAACTTTCGCACGCATTTCTTGTACACGTGCTTTCATTTCTTGTTCAGATGCAACTGCCATTGCACGACGTTCTTCTGCTTTAGCTTGAGCAATATTTTTATCTGCTAATGCTTGTTCAGTTTGTAAGTCTGCACCGATGTTTTTACCGATATCCACATCTGCGATATCAATAGATAAAATTTCAAAGGCTGTTCCTGAATCTAGACCTTTACTTAATACAGTTTTTGAAATATTGTCTGGATTTTCTAAAACAACAGTATGATGTTCACTTGAACCGATTGTTGAAACAATCCCCTCACCGACACGTGCAATAATAGTCTCTTCACCAGCACCGCCGACTAAACGAGAAATGTTTGCACGAACTGTGATTCTAGCTTTAGCTTTTACTTCAATACCGTTCATAGCAACACCTGTAATAAATGGCGTTTCAATAACTTTAGGGTTTACAGACATTTGGACAGCTTCTAAAACATCACGGCCTGCTAGGTCAATCGCTGCGCCACGTTCAAAAGGTAAGTTGATGTCAGCACGTTGTGCAGCAATATTTGCATCTACAACGCGGTCTACATTACCACCTGCTAAGTAGTGTGATTCTAGTTGGTTAGTTGTAAGGTTTAAACCAGCTTTATGTGCCTTAATTAATGGCGCGATAACTTTACGTGGTGAAACACGTCTTAAACGCATTCCGATAAGTGTGCCAATGTTTACTTTGACACCGGCTGCTATTGCAGAAATCCATAAACCGATTGGTACAAATGAAAATAAGATTAATAGAGCAATGACTGCAATAATAACAATGATTATTAACGGTACTAACATAGTAAGTGCCTCCTAGTATTATGTGTTTTTTGGAATCTCTCTGACAACTACTCTCGATCCTTCAACTTCAGTTACTTTGACTTCTACATCTCTTTGTATAAATGTTCCATCTGACACTGCATCTATGCGTTCATCATTTAATGAAATCATTCCTGCAGGTCGTAATTCTGTTAAAGTGATTGCAGTTTGTCCTACTAGATTAGAGCGGTCATCGTGTGAAGTATAGCCAGCTTCAGACGTTGTCGAATCTCTGAGTATAACTTTTTCAAATAACGAAATCTTTTTGTTATATCCTTTCACTAATATCACCCATTCTATAATAGTCAGTATTAAAGCGATTATAACATTGACTAACATCCAAAGAATGTTTTCACCAAGCATAATCATACTTACTGTGATGAGAATCATGCCTATAATGCCGATTACTGCACCAATAACAAACAATTCAATGACGAGCAGTATCACACCTATAGAAAATAATCCAACAGAAATTAAGGAAACTTCTCCTTGTATCAAATAGCCTAAAAATAGTATTAATAAGGCTAGTGCAGCAAGAATGCCTGGAAAGTTAATACGCTTGGAATAGAGTTGATAAAGAAAACCTAAAAAGATAATACAGGTTAAAATTAATGAAATAAATGGACTTGTTATAAAATCGCTGATTTGATGTAGTGTGGAATTTGAACTTGCCTGAAATACCGAAATATTATGTAGGATTTCAGCTTGGTATGACATAGATTCACCTCGCTCTCAAGATTCATTATACATGATTACTTAGTGTAATTATAGGATTATCGTTTTATTTTAACATCAATAGAAAAATTATATTATGTAGCATCAAAACATAAGAAAAAACCCTAAGTTTTACATAATTGTAAAACTTAGGGCTGTTTAAACTGCATTATATAATAATTAATTGTTTGTTGAGGGAGTCAACAGACTTAATAATTATTTGAATTTACGTTTACGTGCAGCTTCTGATTTCTTTTTACGTTTAACACTTGGTTTTTCGTAAAATTCACGTTTACGTACTTCTTGAATTGTACCGCTTTTAGAAACTGAGCGTTTGAAACGGCGTAATGCATCTTCAAGTGATTCGTTTTTACGGACTACTGTTTTAGACATCTGTATTTCCCTCCCTCCAAATAACAACGGAACTTTAAAATTCGTTTGCATAGTTTTTTATAAACCATGCAATGCTAATTATAATATATGTGGTTGATGCGGTCAATTAGAATAATTAATTTTTTGAACCTTACACAATAGCTGTAAATTCACTGCTATTTGTTGCATGATCAATCACACGAGTAACATAACCTTTATTTAAAGGATAACCTGCTTCTGTGATTTTCACACGTACAAGTTCGCCGATAAGCGAATCATCGCCTTCAAATTCAACTTTCATGTAGTTATCTGCATAACCCACTAATGTACCTGGTTTTTCACCGTGCTCTTCTGGAATTACTTCTAATACTTTTTGATCAAAGTGAGAAGCATATTCTTTCGCTAATTGGTTACTTAATTCAATTAGTTTATGAACACGTTCATTTTTTACACTTTCATCAATTTGATCATCCATTCTAGCAGCTGGTGTCCCTGTTCGAGCTGAATATGGGAAAACGTGTAATTCTGAGAAGTGATGATCTAAAATAAAGTCATATGTTTCTTGGAATTCTTCCTCAGTTTCACCTGGGAATCCTACAATCACGTCACTAGTGACTGCTAAACCTGGTAAAGCATCATGTAACTTCATCAATCGTTCTGAGAAGTGTGCCATTGAATATTTACGTCTCATGCGTTTTAATACTGTATCTGAACCAGATTGTAATGGTACGTGTAAGTGACGTACGACTTTATTTGAATTTTTGATTACATCAATGACTTCATCAGTTAATTGACTAGCTTCGATTGATGAAATACGAATTCTTTCTAATCCATCTACTGATTCTAAATCACGTAATAATTGTGCTAGGTTATAATCTTTCAAGTCTTGACCGTAACCACCTGTATGAATACCAGTCAACACAATTTCTTTATAACCAGAATTTACTAATGTTGTTGCTTGTTCTACTACTTTCTCAGGATCTCTTGAACGCATTAAACCACGTGCCCATGGAATAATACAGAAAGTACAGAAGTTGTTGCAACCTTCTTGGATTTTTAAAGAAGCACGTGTTCTATCAGTGAAATATGGTACATCTAATTCTTCATATGTACGATTTTTCATGATATTGCCTACACCGTTAATTGGTTGACGTTCAGCTTTGAACTCTTCAATATAACCTAACAACTTCGTTCTATCCTGTGTACCGACTACAACGTCTACTCCAGGGATATCCATGATTTCTGCTGACGATGTTTGTGCATAACATCCTGTAACACAAACGACTGTATCTGGATTTTTTCTGATAGCACGTCGGATGACTTGTCTACTCTTCTTATCTCCTGTATTTGTAACTGTACATGTATTTATAACAAAGACATCGGCATTTGTATCAAATTCAACTCGATCATAACCGGCATCTTTAAATAATTGCCAAATTGCTTCAGTTTCATAATGGTTTACTTTACAACCTAAAGTATGAAAAGCTACTGTTGACATTTATTTCACCCCATTAATTCTTTTTCATAACTAATTGCACTAAGCGCATAAAGCGGAGCCGTCTCTGCTCTCAAGATTCGATGACCTAGGCCGACTATGTAACTATTATTTTTGAACATTTCAATTTCATCAGGACTTAAACCGCCTTCTGGTCCAAAAATAATTAATACACGATCTCCTTTGCTGAATTGTTCGAGTGCGCGTTTAAACTCACTCATCTCGCCCTCTTTTGCTGCATCTTCATAAGCGAATAGTACATAATCATATTTATCTATATTAACATATACTTTCTTTAAATTCGATACAAATTCAATAGTTGGGATTACAAGACGATAACTTTGTTCAGCTGCTTCTTTGACAATTTTATTCCATCGTGTCAATTTTTTATCTGCTTTACTTTGATTTAGTTTTACAACAGAACGATCCATTTGTACTGCAATAAAGTGAGAAGCACCTAATTCCGTAGATTTTTGCAGCAACCACTCATATTTATCTGCTTTAATTAATCCACTGCAAATTGTTACTTCAATAGGTAATTCAGTATCATTTGGTTGTTCTTCTAATAATTTAAATTCAACGCCTTCATTATTTATAGTTGTAATCTCACAGAGATAAACCTTTAAGTCCTCGAAGGTTACGATAATTTTAGCCCCGACTTGACGACGCATGACATTTGAAATGTGATGTATATCGTCTTTGTCAGTAATAAAAAAACGCTGACTTTCATCAGCGTTTTGATTTATAAAATATCTTTGCATATTATTTGCTCTCTTTCTCTCCAACGATACAAACCCAACCGTTGTCGTGATTAATTGAAATGATATTAAAACCAGTACGCTTCATATGTTCTATAATTTCATTGCTCTTCTCTTCAATGATACCAGATGTTATAAATAAACCATCTTCATTTAGAGTATTATAAGCGTCATCTATCATTTCTTCAATAATATGCGCCAATATATTTGCGATTACAATATCATATTTATCTGTTTCGCCTTGTAATAAATTACCGGTTGTTGTTTCAATTGAATCAGCACAAGCATTTTTTATGAAATTTTCTTTTGCTACTTTTATAGCTAGTTCATCCAGATCTAAAGCTTTGATACGCTTAACACCTAATAATGAGCAAGCAATACTTAAGATACCTGATCCAGTACCAACGTCAATCACAGTATGTTTTGGTTTTACATATGTTTCAATCGCTTTTAAACACATGCTAGTTGTAGGATGATCTCCTGTACCAAAAGCCATACCTGGATCAAGTTCAATACATAATTCTTCATTATTTTCTTTATCATATTCTTCCCAACTTGGCACAATAGTAAAGCGTTCTGAAGCTCTGAATGGATGGAAATAATTTTTCCACTCATTCTCCCAATCTTGTTCTTGAAGTGATTGTTCAGAATAGCTAAACATATTTTCATTTAAAGTATCAATCTTCTTGATAGCACTTAAAATATCTTTTTTTAGTTCATCTGAGTATTCTAATTCGTTGAAATATGCTTTAATTCTTACACCACGTTCAGGATAATCACTAGGATTCAATTCATATATTTCGCCAAATTTATCCTCTAAGTTTCCTTTTAAATCTTCTGAGTCTTCTATCACTACACCGTTTGAACCCAAGTCTTCTAAAATGTTTGTACTTGCATCTTGTGCTTCATGATTTACTACAATTGAAAGTTCCACCCAGTTCATTATTGTTATTCTCCTTTAAAGAATCTACGTGCGCGTTCTTTGAAATTAGAAGGTTGTTCTTCAATTTCTTCACCGCTAAGTTCCGCAAATTCTCGCATTAATGATTTTTGTTTTTCACTTAATTTAGTTGGAGTCACTACATTAATGTTCACAAACAAGTCACCATATCCATAGCCATGAACGTTTTTAACACCTTTTTCTTTCATACGGAATTGTTTTCCGTCTTGAGTACCTTCTGGAACTGTTAAAATAACTTCACCATCTAATGTAGGCACTTTAACTTCATCACCTAGAGCTGCTTGTGGGAAGCTGATTTTCAAGTTATAGAAGATATCATCACCTTCACGGATGAATTTATCAGATGGTTTAACTCTGAATACAACATATAAGTCACCTTGTGGTCCACCGTTATGTCCTGGTGCGCCTTCACCGGCTAAACGAATTTGTTGATCAGTGTCTACACCTTTTGGTACTTTGACTTTGATTTTAACGTTTTTAGTTTGTGTGCCTTTACCGTGACAAGTTGGACATGGTTCTTCAATTTCTTCACCTGTACCATTACATACTGGACAAACTTTTTCAGTTCTTACACGACCAAGTATTGTATTTTGTTCTACAGATACGTGTCCTGCTCCATTACAATAGTGACACGTTTTCTTTTTAGAACCTGGTTTTGCACCTGAGCCGTCACAAGTTTCACATTTTACTTCCTTACGAATTGAAATTTCTTTTTCAGCACCAAAGACTGCTTCTTCGAATGAAATAGTCATAGTGTATTGTAAGTCGTCCCCTTTACGTGGTGCATTTGGATCACGTTGTGCACCACCGCCTCCGAAGAACGTACTGAATATGTCTTCGAAACCGCCTCCGAAGCCACTGAAGTCTTGACCGCCGAATCCTTGGCCGCCAAAGCCGCCTTGTGGTCCGTTATGACCAAATTGATCATAGTTTGCGCGTTTATTCTCATCACTTAGCACTTCATAAGCTTCAGTAATTTCTTTGAACTTTTCATCTGCGCCTTCTTCTTTATTAATATCTGGGTGATATTTTTTGGATAATTTACGGTAGGCTTTTTTTATCTCGTCCTTTGACGCATCTTTACTGACACCTAAGACTTCATAATAGTCTCTTTTTGCCACTGTAATCTCTCCTTATCTTTCTGCTAGTTTAGAATCATTATACCTTTTAAAGTATAGTTGGTTAAATAATAAAAAGTCAAAGCCAATGTACAATTGACTTTGACTTAAATTTTTAAGAAGCCGCTTTTTTCTTTATTTAGTTAAAGCTGCTCTTTTGAGAAAGCATGCACTTATTTATTATCTTTGTTGTCGTCGTCTTTAACTTCAGTGAAATCTGCATCTTCAACATCACTGTTGTTAGAAGCATCTCCACCTTGTTGTTGTTCTTGAGCTTGTTGTGCTTGTTGGTAAACTTTCATTGATAAATCTTGAACGACTTTTTCAAGTTCTTCTTTTTTAGCTTTGATATCTTCTAAATCGTCGCCTTCAAGTGCTTTTTTCAATTCTTCTTTTTTGTCTTCAGCTTGTTTTTTATCGTCTTCGCCGATATTGTCAGCTAAGTCTTTTAATGTTTTTTCAACTTGGAATACTAAGCTGTCAGCTTCGTTACGTAAGTCACTTTCTTCACGACGTTTTTTATCTGCTTCTGCGTTTTGTTCAGCATCTTTAACCATTTGATCGATTTCATCATCTGAAAGTGCAGAGCTTGATTCGATTGTGATATTTTGCTCTTTGTTTGTACCTAAGTCTTTAGCAGTAACGTTTACAATACCGTTTTTATCGATATCAAATGTTACTTCGATTTGTGGTACACCACGTGGAGCTGGTGGAATATCAGTTAATGAGAAGCGTCCTAATGTTTTGTTATCTGAAGCCATTGGACGTTCACCTTGTAATACGTGAATGTCTACTGCTGGTTGGTTATCTGCTGCTGTTGAATAAACTTGTGATTTTGATGTTGGGATAGTAGTGTTACGTTCGATTAATGTGTTCATACGACCACCCATAATTTCGATACCTAATGATAATGGTGTAACGTCTAATAATACAACATCTTTAACATCACCAGAGATAACGCCACCTTGGATAGCTGCACCCATAGCTACAACTTCATCAGGGTTAACACTTTTGTTTGGTTCTTTGCCGATTTCTTTTTTAACTGCTTCTTGAACAGCTGGAATACGAGTAGAACCACCAACAAGGATTACTTCATCGATATCTTTGCTTGTTAAGCCAGCATCTTTTAGTGCTTGACGAGTAGGTTCCATTGTACGACGAACTAAATCATCTGAAAGTTCTTCGAATTTAGAACGAGTTAGAGTTAATTCTAAGTGTAATGGACCACTTTCTCCTGCAGAGATGAATGGTAATGAAATTTGAGTTTGTGATACACCAGATAAGTCTTTTTTAGCTTTTTCAGCTGCATCTTTCAAACGTTGTAATGCCATTTTATCTTGTGATAAATCAATGCCATTTTCTTTTTTGAATTCTGAAACTAGGTAGTCAATGATTACTTGGTCAAAGTCGTCACCACCAAGTTTGTTGTCACCTGCTGTTGATAATACTTCGAACACGCCATCGCCTAATTCAAGGATTGAAACGTCGAAAGTACCGCCACCAAGGTCGAATACTAACACTTTTTCGTCTTGATCAGTTTTATCTAAACCGTAAGCTAAAGCAGCTGCAGTTGGTTCGTTGATAATACGTTCAACTTCTAAACCAGCAATTTTACCAGCATCTTTAGTAGCTTGACGTTCAGCGTCATTGAAGTAAGCTGGAACAGTAATAACTGCTTTATCTACTTTATCTCCTAGATAGCTTTCTGCAGTACTTTTTAAGTTTTGAAGAATCATTGCAGAAATTTCTTGTGGAGTGTATGATTTTCCATCAACGTCTACTTTGTGGTCTGTACCCATTTCACGTTTGATTGATTGAATAGTATTAGGGTTTGTGATTGCTTGTCGTTTAGCAACTTCACCTACTTGAGTTTCACCATTTTTGAAAGCTACAACAGATGGTGTTGTACGTGCACCTTCTGGATTTTGGATTACTTTTGGTTCGTCGCCTTCTAAAACAGACACGCATGAATTTGTTGTACCTAAGTCAATTCCGATAATTTTACCCATAACTAATAATTCCTCCTAATAACATTTGTTGTATATTTCATCAGTTATATTTATTGATTTACTTTAACCATTGAAGGGCGTAATACACGATCCTTCAATTTATAACCAGTTTGAAGCTCTTGTGTAACTTCGCCTGATTCATATGAATCATCACTATCTTGCATAACAGCTTGATGGAAGTTTGGATCAAATTGTTGTCCTAAAGCTTCTATTTTCTCAAGACCGTTTTCTTCTAGTGCGCGTAATAAGCTTTCATAAACCATTTGTACCCCTTTTTGCAGAGATTTAAATGATTCGTCTTCACCTTCTATTTGTAACGCACGTTCAATGTTATCAATAGTCGGCAAGATATCCGTTAAAACACCTTGAGCTTGATATGTTTTTAATGTTTGATTTTCTTTTTGAATACGTCTCTTATAGTTTTCAAACTCTGCATACAGACGTAAATATTTTTCTTCTTGTTCTTTTAACTCATCTTTTAGTTGTTGGATTTCATTCTCTTCTTGATTCTCTTCAGAACCATTTTGAACGTTTTCGGTATTCTCAGTTGATTGAGTATCTTCTTCAGTATTTGAATTTACAGTTGCATCTTCGTTCTCAGCAACTTCTTCATTGTTAACTGATTGATCTTTTTCTGCCATTTTCTGTCCTCCAATACATTTCAAAACTATATTTTATATAGTAATTGAATTACATTTTGATAACGCATAGCGGTCGGTCCAATAACAGCTATGTGTCCTTTAAGATGTTCATCAATATGATAATCACTCATCACAATTGAGATGTCCTCTAGGTCATTATCAATTTCTTTTCCTATTTTAACATCGATTCCAGAATGATTATCTTTTTCGAACAGTTTCAATATCTTATTGGACTCTAAATATTGAAGAATTTGTTGTATTGAATTCACATTCTGCTCATTCAATGTATCAATTAAATTTGATTTACCACCAAGGTAGATGTCTTTCTTGCTATCATTAACTCTTTGATAAAGTAAATCTGTTAATTGATGAATTGTTGTGATGTCGCTCGAATGTTCCATTGCTTCATCAACAAAACTTTTATTGTTATAAAGTTCTTTGATGTAATTCGCTATTTGAATTAAACGCGCTTTAGAAATCTTTTCGTCTACTGCTAATTGAATATGTTCAACATTTCCTGTTTCGAACACAATTACCATAATAACCAAATTAGCGGTTGCGTTAAACAAATGAACATCGCTGATCAAATCTTTTGATTGATTTGGTTTCATTACCAACGTAGTATACTGTGTAAATAATGACAATTCATTCGCATACACACTTAGTGCAGCAGATAAATTAAAGTTATATTCCATTAACAGTTTATTTAAACGTTGGTTATTCGTTTCTTTTAGAGGAGAAGTATTTTCCAACAGTTGGTCTACATAATATCTAAAACCCTTTAATGAAGGTGACCTTCCTGATGATGCATGAGATTTTTCTACTAAACCAAATGATTCTAATTGTTTCATTTCATTTCTTATAGTAGCTGGACTCACATCAACATTATGTCTCTCAATAATTGTTTTAGAACCGACAGGTAGACCATAATCCACATAATCTTCAACAATGGCATTTAAAATGCTCAATTGTCTATCTGTAATCATGTTTCCACCTCATTAGCACTCTCTTCTTCCAAGTGCTAATTATAATTTATCAAATTGGTCAAAGTAAGTCAATGTTAAAGCCTTGACCTCTTAAAATTAATCTAATAAGAATGCTTCAAAGACTTCATTGCCAATAACCTTACCTCGATCAGTCAATTTAACAGCGTTATTTTCATTAATAATTAAGCCCTTTTTACTTAGGTCAGAAAGTGCCTCAGCATAGATTTGATCAATGTTTTCATTGAATTTATGATTGAACACAGATTTATTTACCCCTTGATTCATTCTTAAACCTAAAAACATCTGTTCTTCCATTTGTTCGCGATGAGTGGGTGTGGTTTGATGTAAAATAGGACGTTCGCCGTTTCTAATCTTCTTAATATAGTGATTAACAGGATTGACATTTGAGTACCTTATTCCATGAACGTATCCACTGGCACCTGCTCCGAAGCCATAATAACCTTCGTTCATCCAATACACTTTGTTGTGTTCAGATTCATGACCAGGTTGACCAAAATTCGAAATTTCATATTGATGCATTGAAGATTGATTAATTTTATCAAGTAATAGCTCATACATTTCTTCCCCTACATCTTCGTTTGGAAGTTTTAACTTTCCTTTTCTATATAAATTATAAAATTGAGTTTTAGGTTCAAGAATTAGACCGTAACTTGAGATATGATTAATATCCATTGATAACGCAATATCTAAACTGTCTTCAAATTGTTTAAGTGTTTGACCAGGAAGATGATACATCAAATCAAGACTGATAGAGTTAATCTGGTATTGATTAGCGAGCTCGACAGCATTGTATATATCTGCCGTATTATGTGTACGCCCAAGTACTTTTAATAAATCTTGGTCAAATGTTTGAACACCCATTGAAATGCGATTGACGCCGTAGTCTTTTAAAAGTTTAATCTTTGATGGTGTAAGTTCATCTGGATTTGCTTCAAAAGTATATTCTCCTGAAATAGTAAAGTGCTCATTGATAGCTTTTAACAAACGCTCTAATTGTGACTCATTTAACGCTGTAGGTGTGCCTCCTCCTACAAACATTGTTTTTAATGTGCGATTGTCAGCTGTTTTAAATTCTTCAATTAAGCAATCTAAATACTCAGCAACTGGTTGATTTTGTATAAAGTATTTATTGAAATCACAGTAAGTACAAATTCTGACACAAAATGGAATATGGATATATGCACTTTCAACTTTCATATTTTCGCCTCGCTTTTAGGACAAAATTCAAAATAAAAAGCTGGGACATTAGAGTCCCAACCTTATTATTAATCTTCATCCATTTTTAATACTGCTAAGAAAGCGTCTTGAGGTATTTCAACATTACCTACTGCTTTCATTTTTGCTTTACCTGCTTTTTGCTTTTCTAATAATTTACGTTTACGGCTGATATCCCCACCATAACATTTCGCAAGTACATTTTTACCCATTGATTTAATATTTGTACGGGCAATGATTTTATGGCCAACTGCAGCTTGTACGGGTACTTCGAATTGTTGTCTAGGGATTAACATTTTTAACCTTTCAACAAGCGCTTTACCGCGTTCATATGCAAATTCTTTATGAACAATAAAACTTAAAGCATCTACTTTTTCGCCGTTTAATAAGATATCCATTTTAACTAAATCACTTTCTTTATAGCCGATTAGTTCATAATCAAATGAAGCATAGCCTTTTGTATTTGATTTAAGTTGGTCGAAGAAATCAAATACTACTTCTGAAAGTGGAATTTCATAAATAATATTGACACGAATATCATCTAAATAATCCATATTGATAAATTGTCCACGCTTACGTTGGCATAATTCCATAACAGCACCTACATAATCATTCGGTACCATCATTGTTGCTCTAACGTAAGGCTCATAAATTTCATCAATTTGATCTCTCTCAGGCATTTGTGCTGGATTATCAACGATTTTTTTCTCACCATTTTTTAGAATACATTCATAAATTACAGATGGAGCTGTCGCAATTAATTCGATTCCAAATTCTCGTTCGATACGTTCCTGAATAATTTCCATATGCAGCATGCCTAAGAATCCTGTACGGAAACCAAAGCCTAAAGCTTGAGAAGTCTCAGGTTCGAATTCTAGTGATGAATCATTTAGCTGTAATTTTTCTAAGGCTTCTCTTAAATCATTATATTTTTTATTATCAATTGGGAATAAACCACAGAACACCATTGGATTCATTTTTTTATAACCTTTTAATGGTTGTGCTGCTGGGCGTTCTGCATGCGTGATAGTATCCCCTACACGTGAATCATCCACATTTTTGATGCTTGCGATGATGTAGCCAACATCTCCAACAGTTAGTTCTTCGACTGGAAGTTGTTTAGGTGTGTTAATACCAACTTCGGTTACCTCGAATTCTTTACCAGTCGCCATCATTTTGATTTTGTCCCCTGCTTTAACTACGCCATCCATAATTCGAATTGAAGAAATAACACCTCTATAAGCATCATATTCAGAGTCGAAAATTAATGCTTTTAATGGTTCAGAAGGATCCCCTTCTGGTGGTGGTACGACTTCAACGATTTTTTCTAATATTTCTTCAATACCAATATTAGATTTAGCACTTGCTAAAACTACATCATCTTGATCTAAACCAATAACATCTTCAATTTCTTTTTTAACACGTTCAGGATCTGCAGCTGGTAAATCAATCTTATTCACTACAGGAAGTAATTCTAAGTCATTATCAAGTGCAAGGTATACGTTTGCCAGTGTTTGTGCTTCGATACCTTGTGCAGCATCTACAACTAAAATAGCCCCTTCACATGCTGCTAAAGAACGAGAAACTTCATAAGTAAAATCGACATGCCCTGGTGTATCAATTAAGTGGAAAATATAATTCTTACCATCTTTAGCTTCGTATTTTAATCTAACCGCATTCAACTTAATAGTGATACCGCGTTCTCTTTCTAAATCCATTGAATCTAATAATTGTGACTGCATTTCTCGTGTTTCAACACTTTTAGTGTTTTCTAAAATTCTATCAGCCAACGTTGACTTTCCATGGTCAATATGGGCAATGATAGAAAAGTTTCTAATATTTTCTTGTCGGTTTAACCGTTCTTCATTATTCATTCTATCTACTCACTTTCATAATATTCAAATAGAGCATTATGTATGATATTCTTTGATATAATAACGTGTTTGCCCCATAATTGCAACTAATGGCAATTTCATGTACATTTTACTGACAGACTCTATTTTACTGTAAATCATCGCTTGTTAAAAGCCTCATTGAAAATAAATGATTGCAGTTTAATAGTACATTTGATAAAATGTTTCTTGTTGTAATCAAATATTTATTTGATGATCATAGATCACTTTTAGGAGGTGACATTCAATGCCAAATATTAAATCTGCTATTAAACGTGTTAAAACAACTAACAAAGCTGAAGCACAAAACATTTCTCAAAAAAATGCTATGCGTACTGCAGTTAAACGTGCGAAAACAGCTATCGCTGAAAACGCTGAAAACAAAAATGAATTAGTACGTATCGCTGTGAAAAAAGTCGACAAAGCTTCTCAAGCTAACTTAATTCACTCAAATAAAGCTGACCGCATTAAATCAAAATTAATGGTTGCAGCTAAATAATGAAAAAGTTCAAGCATCTGCTTGAACTTTTTTTATATGGATAAAATAAAGAGTTCTAATATAAGCTGTTTGTCCATATACGAAGATTTTAATTTATAATCAGTTTCAGCACATGCATTCATAATATTCATCAAGTGCTTCAAATCATACTGTCTAGATGCTCTCAATGCTAATTTCACTCTAAATGGGTGGACACTGACAGTTTTAGCGATTTGAGCTTGTGAATAACCTTTTTTAGCTAGAATTTTGCATTGATAATATAACCTGAAATTACTAGCAATCAAAGCCAACAACTTAATTGGTTCTTCTTTTAGAGTAATTAAATCATTCACTAAATGCACTGCTTCAGTTTTTTTTCCTTGTTGAATATAATCTGTTAATAAGAAAACGTTCTGCTCTAGGCTTCTATTTACAATTGTCTCAACATCTTGTTTAGTTATAGTTGGACGATCTCCTAAATATAAGATAATTTTTTCTAACTCTTGTTTAACTAAGTTAAAATTTATACCTGTTAAATCAATAAATAAGTTCAAAGCATCTTGTTTAATATCCTTATATTGTTCATTTAAGGTATGCTTAATCCAATTTTTAAGCTCATCTTCAGACATTTGCTCGATTTTAACCAGTTTTGTATATTTTTTTAAGCTTTTAACAAGCTTTTTACGCTCGTCTAGCTTAGGATTATAAACTTCAAATATAACCAATGAAGGACCATCATATTTTTCAATAAATTCCTGCAGTTGCTCTATATTATGATTTAAATCTTTATTACCTCTATCACCTGTAAAGATATAAGCGTTTTTCACAATAACAGCCTTCAAGTTAGAGAAGAACGGTAAAGTTAAAGCTTCTTCAATACATACACTGATTTCAGTTTCATTTAAATTAAAACTTGCATAATTGAATTCATCTTTTTCACCTTGCAAATACTGTTGCGTAAGTTCTTGCGTTTTCTTTTCTATAAGCTCTGGAACTTCACCATAAATAGTAATAATATTATTTTCCACAACTTGCACCTCTCAAAATTAGCATACTTAAGTATTATATCATTTGTCCGATAGTCAGACCATTTATAATTATTTTTCAGTTTCCACCTCAATTTCCTTATTTAATTTGAAAGTCACTTCCCCATTGTTTTGCGTATTGTATAACTTAGTACCTACTTTTTTTAATCTATCTACTACAGATTTATTAGGTAATTTATATACGTTGTTTTGACCGCTCGATATAATACTATAAGTAGGATGAATAGTATTTAAATATACTTCACTATTACTTGTTTTACTGCCATGATGTCCTACTTTCAATATATCTATTTTCGGAAGTTTATAATTCGATAGCAACTTCTGTTCATTTTTTATTGTCGCGTCTCCAGTTGTTAATATGTTATATGTCTTAGTTTGTATCAAAGCTATTATTGAATGATCGTTTAAATCCTTACTTTGAGTGATTGCCGTATTATAAAATTTTATTTTATTATCTCCTAGTTTAATCGAAGAAATACTATTAACATCTAATAGAGTGGTTCTATATTTATGACACAAGTCTTTTAATTGCATTAATGTGTGAGTGGGATAACTTTTAAAATTAATGATTAAGCGTTTAATGTGAACATGACTAATTATATAATCTAGTTCACCGATATGATCAGCATGTGGATGTGTAATAATGACATAATCTAACGTAGAAATACCTCTTTTACGGAGGGTTGGCAGCACATGAAACTTGCTGATAGAATGAGAAGCATTTGCATTCTTGGTACTAAAATCAAAGAGCTCATTTTCGTTTTGTGCCTTACCTCCTGTGTCTATTAATATGCGTTGTCTAGCTCCTGTTTCAAATAAAAAAGAATCTCCTTGTCCAACATTAAGTGCTGTAAATCTTAAATGTGGTAATGATGCTGAATAAGTAATAATGATACTTCCAAGTATAAAAATAACAGTAGATTTTTTTATTTTGCCATTTGTAGTTAACGTAAACATCAATACGAGCCAAATAAGGGTACCAGCTAAAAGTAAGCTGTTCATTTCCCCTATAAACCATCTATAGCATGTTAAATGCTTGAAAATCGGAATTAAGAGCGTGTCATGTAACCAATAACTAAACGAGATTATTTGATTTAATAACAGATTTGAACCAAAAAATTGATAATAGAAAAAAGTGAAGATAGCAATGGGAAATAGAATGAATGAATAAAATGGTATAAAGATGAAGTTAGCAACAAAACCAATCCACTGAATCTGATTAAAATGAAACGCACTCACTAAAAATGATCCGATTTGTGCTATGAATGTCATTGCATACATAGATTGTATAGTTGTTAATGTTTTTAAAATTGGAGCGCATAACATAATGAAAAAAGTGATTAAGAATGAGAATTGAAATCCAATATCAAAAACGATATCAGGATTGGTAACACATAAAAAAAGGAAGACTGTTGCTAGTATGTCTAATAATGATTGATAGAATCTTTTTGGAATAATCATGACTAAGGACATACAAAGTATTGCTCTTAAAGCGCTCGGTGCAAAATTAGTATAATAAGCAAATAAAAACAATACGAAGATAATAAAAGTCTTTGTAATAAAAAGAGGAATAGAGAAACGATTAAATACAAAGTAAAATATAGATGCTATTACAACGACATGTGAACTACTTACGGCCAATAGATGATAAATGCCGATTTCTTTATCAAGTTCAATTGAACCTTTATCAATATAACTGACATCCCCTGTAATCATTGCATAAGTATTTTGCCAGTATGGAGAATTTAATTTTAAGCGAGTTAATGAAAAAGCCTTGTGTTTTTCAATTATTGAATGAACGGAATTAGACTCGATAGCAGTGCACGATTTCGTATTAAATTTATTTACCATAAGTGAAATCGTGTCGTTAAAATCTGAATCAACTTTTAGCTGCCCTTCTACAATACAATTTAAGTTTGAGGGTAACTTTTTCAATTCAATTAAATGACTTTTTTGCTTTGGAAAATAGAAAAGTTTGACTGAATGATTTTGTAATTTTGCTATCCCTTCTACATATTTTTCGTTTTTAACCTTTAATTGAGTAATTTCAATGCTATTATTCAAATGACTATGAATCTTAAACCACTTTAAATCTTGAATATTAGACTTCATATGGCTAGAAAAAAATTCATAACTTATTATAGGTTGACATAATATCAATATGGTTAATAATATTGATAGCTTTCTTTTGTATAACATTAAAAATAATAAGCCGGCAAGAATGTATGCAAGCGGCTTATTATATATCAATAAGATGCCTTCTAAAAATGCAAGTGCGATATATATCAAATATGAATCACTTCTTCGTTAAGAATTCTGCAACTTGATCGGCATCAAATGGTATTTTTTTATATTCAATCCCTGATTGTTTCAGTAATTTTAAAGCATAATCATGGTTATGGTAATCTTTAGCATAGTAGATTTTCTTAATACCTGCTTGAATAATAGATTTCGTACAGTTCAAACATGGGAAATGTGTGACATATATCGTTGCTCCTTCAGTTGAAACACCCTGTTTTGCACACTGAAGAATCGCGTTCATTTCTGCATGTATTGTTCTTATACAATGTCCATCTTCCATTAAACAACCTTCGTCAATACAATGTACTTCACCTGCAACTGAACCATTATAGCCACCAGCTATGATTCTATTATCTTTCACTATAGTAGCCCCTACAGATAATCTTGTACATGTTGAGCGAAGAGATAACAAATGGCTTTGAGCCATAAAGTATTCTTCCCATTTAATTCTTTCCACACTTTGAACCTCCTTTGTCTTATAACAATACTATTTTATTACAAATCTGCACAGTAATAAATCAATATTGTTAAACTGTAAAATATTCTTTTAACTTCTCGAACGATTTTTCTCCGATACCTTTAACATTTTTCAATTGATCCACACTATTAAAAGGTCCTTTTGTTTCTCTAAATTCAATGATCGCCTTTGCTTTAGAAGGTCCTAAGCCGTTCACAGTAGTTAATTCATTTTCTTTGGCACTGTTAAGGTTAACTTTCGTTTGTGGTGATTTATTAGTGCTTTGTGTACTAGAGGTGCTTATGCTACTACTTGTTGTTAGATTTTGAACTTTTTCTGGTATGAAAATCATTTTTTGGTCAGTTAATTTCTCCGAAAGATTGATAGTTGTTAAATCAGCCTTGCTCGTTAGTTTTGCTTTATTTAACACATCTTTTATACGTTGATTATCTTTCATTTCATAAATATCAGGGTGTTCAACAGCCCCCTTAACATCTACCACTACTACTTTAGTTTTTCTATTTGCTTCAGTTTCTGTGTCGGCCTCTTTGTTTGATTCTTTCTTTTTTGAAAAATTTTGTTTGTCATTATCTAAATGAGAGTTGCTCACATTTTGAGCAGTTGATTCTATTTCTTGGTTACTACTATCAGAGTGTAGTTTCATTAAAATAAAAGCAAGCACAATAACTGCAATAACCAATAACCATGAGAAATGCTTATATTGGTTATAGTAGTGTTTTAACTGTTCTAACATAAAAAATTCACTCCTTTATCTTTTAAACGTTTAAAGGAGTGATTTTTCTTCTTTTATTTTTTTACTATGAAGAATAAGCGATCGCTTTGTTCATCATGATTTTCAATATCAAAGTCATAAAATGTATAAATATGGCTAAAACCAACTTCATTAAGCATTTCAATATATGCTTGTTCGCTGAATGTTTTTTGAAAATGCTCTTCATCAAAACGTCGATAACTTCCATCGTCTTGTTGTTCAAAGAAAGTCATATAATGCCATACACTGTCAGGTAAATCACCTTGAATTGCTTCCCATGCTAAAAAGATATGTTCAGTTTCATCAATATATGTTTGATTTGCAAATAGCGTATTCATTTTAAACTTTGAGTGGACATCAAAGATAAATGTTCCATCAGTATTTAAATGGCGATATACATGCTTAAATGTTTCAATAACATCATGTTGATCAGTAATATAATTTAATGAATCACACAATATAGTAATGACATCAAAATTTTGACCTAATTCAAAATCTGTCATGTCACCCTCAATCCATCTAACTGAATCAGACTTTTGGGAAGCAACTGCGAGCATATCACTACTTAAATCCATTCCTGTTACACTTTTAAAATCAGTTAATAACGTCGTCAAACTACCAGTACCACAGCCAATATCCAATATACTAGTTCGCTTAGAAGTTGCTTGTCGTATAATTTCTAGCCATTGATTGTATGGTTGATCTTGTGTAAGCTCATCATAATATTGGCTAAAGCCTTCATACTGGCTCATTTAATAAGCTTCCTCATATGTTTTCATCGGTGCATCTCTATAAAGTTTTTCAATGTTATAATAGCCGCGTTCATCTTTATGGAAGATGTGTACGATAACACCAGATAAATCTAATAAAATCCATCTTGCTTCGTTTAAACCTTCAAACACTGAAACATTAATACCTTCTTTATCTGCAGCTTCTTTTACCGCTCTACCGATTGCTTGTACTTGAAGTTCATTACTACCATGACAAATAACAAAGTAGTCTGCCATATCATGAATACCTTCTAAATTAAGTGAAATAACTTCTTCTGCTTTTTTACTTTCAACTGCTTTAATCGCTATATCTAAAATTTGTTCTACTTGCATTTAATCATCCTTTATTCTTTCATCACTGAAATTATAGTAGTTTAAGCAATCAATCGTCGCTTTGTACACACTGATATCTTTACCAATTAAAAATAGCACTGTTCTTTTAGAGATTTCATAAATTGTTTGATCTAAGTTGCCTGGTTGTTCTGCCATTCCTCTAATTTCTTCAACGCCTGGTATTTCTCTTTTTGGTTCAATATAGTCCGCAATAAAAACCAATTTTTCTGTTTTTGTCATTTGTGCACGACCAGTCGTATGATAGTGAATAGCAGCTAATACTTCTTCATCAGTAATACCATACTTCTCTTTCATAATAACTGCACAGACTGGGCCATGTAAAATTTCTGAACCATAACTTAATAAATCTGGATCTAAATTATGCTGACCTACAATTTGATACATATATCCTAAATCATCATATTTTGAAAAGTCATGTAAAACACCAGCAAGTTCAGCTTTTTCCACGTCCCCTTTATGGATTTCAGCTAAATGTTTTGCTGTCTCAGCTACTCTTAATGAATGTTTATATCTTTTCTTTGGCAGTTTTTCTTCAACTAGTTTGATAGCTTCTTCAATTTTCATATAATCGCTCCCTTCTGATATATGATTCAACCTGTTTAGGAACTAGAATTTGTATTGATTCACCTGATTGTACACGGTGACGAATCAATGATGAACTGATATCAATTCTAGGTATCCTTACAGCTATCATGTCTTCTGATACTTCCTGTACTTCTTTACCTCGATTGACAACAACAAATGTAACAATTTGTTTAAGTTCATCAATACGATACCAACGTTCTAATTGTTCGTATTGGTCTGTGCCGATAATAAAGAAAAGTCTTGAATCAGGGTGTTCAGATTTAATTGCATTTAGTGTGTCGTAAGTATAACTTTGACCTTGTCGTTCTATTTCATCCAAGCATACCTCACCAAATCCTAATTCTTCTGTAGCGATTTCTAACATCTTTAGACGATGTGTTGTGTTTAATTCAGAATTATGGCTTTTAAGTGGTGACATGTAACTCGGTAAAAATAAAAAACGATCTGGTTTTAATTGATGATACACTTCACTTGCTACAGCTAAATGTGCTGTATGAATTGGATTGAATTGGCCCCCGTATAATACTATTGATTGCGTCATTAATTAAGGTAATTCAATTTGCTTATTTTCTTTTGATTCTTTATATAGAACAATCATAGACCCAATTACTTGTACCAATTCACTATTTGTTGCTTCACTTACAGCTCGTGCAAGTTCACTTTTATCATCCATATTATTTTGTAAGATATGAATTTTTATTAACTCTCTATTTTCTAAAATTTCATCTAGTTGCTCAATCATATTTTCATTTAAACCAGCTTTTCCAATTTGAAAAGTAGGGTTCACATGATGCGCTTTACTTCTTAAAAATCTCTTTTGTTTTCCTGTAAGCATTTAATTTCTCCTTTTTAATTGTTCGATTACTGCCGTTTTCATCGCCTCAGTATCAGCTGTTTGACCTGTCCAAATTTTAAAACTTTCAGCACCCTGATTAACAAACATATCCAAGCCATTATATATAGGATTACCTTTTTCTTCAGCGAGTGCTAATATCGGCGTTTTGGATGGAATATAGACGATATCACTAACAAGTGTATGAGGTGCTAGGTTATCTAATGATATCACTACATCTTTATTTTTATTCATTCCAGCAGGTGTAGTATTTATGACAATATCAAAACGCCCCAACATTTTCTCAGCATCACTTAGCGTTAATTGTTCTACAGATAAATCCCAAGTATCGAATCTGCTCATTGTACGATTCGCAACAGCTAAAGGTGTTGTAACAATCTCATTCAATGCGGCTGCTAAACCTTTACTAGCGCCACCTGCTCCTATTAGCAATATTTTTGCATTTTCTAGTTTTGGATATACTTCTTGCAACCCTTTAACATAACCAATGCCATCAGTGTTATAACCTAACCAACGACCATTTTCAATCTTCACTGTATTAATAGCGCCAATTGTTTCGGCATGTGAATCTATTTCATCAAGGTAAGGTATAATGTTTTCCTTATGCGGAATAGTAATATTAAAACCATCCAATTGTTTTTCATTTATAATTTCTTTGATTAAATGAAAATGTTTTGGTGGAATGTTTAATGCTTCATAAGTGTCATCTCGCTTTAACGCTTTAAAGTTTGCGTCGTGCATAATTGGAGATAACGAGTGGTCTATAGGATGACCGATTACTGCAAATTTCATAACTATCACCTGCTACATGATTGAATTTCTCAATACAACATCAACTGATTTCGGAACTCTGACAATAACTTTTGCTCCAGGTCCAATTGTTATAAAACCTAACCCTGCAATCATTACGTCTCTCTTCTCTTTACCCGTTTCCAAGCGTACTGCTTTCATTTCGTCTAAATTAAAATCATCTTTATTACTTGGTGGTGCTAATAATTTACCGAGCTGAGTTCGCCATAACTCATTGGCTTTTTCAGTTTTAGTCCGATGAATCGGCAAATTATTAGAAAAATAACAAACCAGTGGGCGTTTACCTCCAGAAACGTAATCGATTCTTGCTAATCCTCCAAAGAAGAGTGTTTGTTCTTCGTTTAATTGATAAACACGTTGTTTTACTTCTTTATTAGGCATAATTTGTTTAAGTTCTTTTTCAGAAACATAATGCGTCATTTGATGATCTTGGATGACACCAGGTGTATCGTACATAAATGAATGATCGTCTAATGGAATATCTATTAAATCTAAAGTTGTTCCTGGGAATCGTGAAGTTGTTACTACATTCTTTTCACCTACACTTTGTTCAATCAGTTTATTGATTAATGTAGATTTCCCAACATTGGTTGTGCCTACGATATAAACATCTTCTTGTTTTCGGTGTTGTTGGATAGCTTCTAATAAATCTTGAATCCCGTATCCTTTTTCTGCAGAAATTAAAACAACATCTTCCGCTTCCAACCCATATTTTCGCGCGGATTTTTTCAACCAATCTTTAACACGGCGTTTATTAATTTGTTTAGGTAATAAATCAATTTTATTCGCTGCAAGAATCACTTTTTTATTCCCTACAATACGCTTTAAAGCATTTATGAAGGAACCTTCAAAATCAAAGATATCTACTACATTGACTACAAGTCCTTTTTTATCTGCAAGATGATTTAATAAGTCCAAGAAATCTTGGCTATCCATACCCACATCTTGAATCTCATTATAATTTTTTAATCTGAAACAGCGTTGACATATCACATCTTCTTTATGCAGATTGTGCGCTGGCACATAACCTGGTTTCTTTGGATCATCGGCTTGTAAAGTCGCACCGCATCCAATACATTTCGTTTCTGTCAATCAATTTTCCTCCCATTTAATATAGCCTTTTCTTTTGTATCTGTGTAATAAACGTCTTTCAATAATTCGATTGAATTTCGTGATAAATCCATCAGTTTTTTTTACAGGAACAACCATAACAGTATACATGCCACGTCTATTACCGCCAAAGACATCTGTCATCATTTGATCACCAATAACAACAGTCTCTTCAGGCTTTAATCCCATACGTTCTGATGCATGTTTAAAGGCTTTCCCCATCGGTTTTTTAGCTTCAAAGATATAGTTGACTTTGAGTGGTTGGCAGAAACTAGATACTCTGCCTTGATGGTTATTTGAAACCACAGTCACTTTGATACCTTTTTCATTCAACATATTAAACCAATGAATGACTGCCGGTGTCGGATCAGCTTCGTCCCAACCTACTAATGTATTGTCCAAATCCGTAATAACGCCTTTGATTCCATTTTCTGCTAACTGATCAAAGTCTATTTCATGGATTGATTTAACATAAGCATTCGGCATAAAATTCCTACTTAAAATTCCCATTACATTAATCCACCTTATCTTTATAATGATTTTAACATTTGGAGTACAGTTTCACTTGATGTTTTCGCTGCTTCTCCAATGAATTCATCAAACGTAATATTTGCTTCGCCATTCGCTAAATCTGATACTGCTCTTGTAATAATAAACGGTGTGTTAAATTGATAACATGTTTGTGCAATTGCTGCAGATTCCATCTCTACAGCCATAGCTTTAGGGAAATGTTCTTTAATGTATTCACGTTGTTTAACTTCACCGATAAAACTGTCGCCGCTGACAATCATACCTAAGCGACCTGTTAAGTTTTGCTTCTCAATAACAGCTTGTGCTAATTCTGCTAAGTTATCATCCGCTTCATACGCAATCGGCATATTCGGAATTTGTCCCAATTCATAACCAAATGCCGTCGCATCCGCATCATGATACATCGCTTCTGTTCCAATTAAGACATCACCCACATTCAACGAGTGATCCAGCGCCCCTGCAGAACCTGTATTCAAAATTGCCTCTGGGGAGAATTGTTGAATAAGTAAAGCAGTGGAGATACTTGCGTTAACTTTACCGATACTGCTTAACGTCAAGACGACTGCTTTATCATTAATTTTACCTTTATAAAATTTTACATGAGCAATGGTAACTTCTTCTAAATCCTCAATATGTTCTTTTAATATCATTATTTCTTCTTCCATTGCGCCAATGATTCCTATCATTGCCATTTCCCCTTTCAAATGAACTATCAGTGATATTTTATCATAATTTGTCTAGTGCAACGATCAAAGACCATGTTCACCACGATCATCACATAAAAAAGGTTGGCGCTTTACTTTTGTCCATTTGAAGCAAGCTTCAAACAAAAGTATCACCAACCCTTTGTTATCTATTTATCATAAAGCGATATCAGCCTTTGTGATAAATGATTATTGTGATTGAATATTAGTAATTTTCACTTTCATTTCTGCACCGTTTGGAAGTGGTACACGAACTTCGTCTTCTAGATGTTTACCGATTAAACTTTTTGCAATCGGTGATTCGTTTGAAATTTTGCCATTGAATGCATCTGCTTCTGCAGACCCAACAATTTGATACACTTCTTCATCGCCATCAGGCAGTTCAACAAATGTCACAGTTTTCCCGATTTGTACCACATTGTTATCGCCTGTATCTTCAATAATCAATGCATTGCGAATCATGTGTTCAATACGTTGGATATCTTGTTCAATGAAACCTTGTTCATCTTTCGCTGCATCATACTCAGAGTTCTCAGATAAGTCCCCGAAAGAACGTGCAACTTTGATTTTTTCTACGACTTCAGGTCGTTTGACAGTTTTTAATTCTTCAAGTTCTTGTTCTAGCTTTTCAAAACCTTCTTGGGTCATTGGATATTGTTTTTGGTTTTCCATATTTTCATCTTCCTTTACTCAAGTGTTACTGTTGATTTTGTATTAATGATTGGATTTTTGTCGTCATTATATCGATAGCAACTTTATTACTGCCGCCTTCAGGGATAATAATATCCGCATAACGTTTAGTCGGTTCGATGAATTGATTATGCATCGGACGTACGACAGACATATATTGATCAATGACAGATTCCATAGAGCGACCTCGCTCTTTCGTATCACGCATCAAGCGTCTTAAGATACGTAAATCTGCATCGGTATCGACATAAATCTTAACATCCATTAAATCACGTAATGTTTTGTTTTCTAGTGCAAATATTCCTTCTACGATAATAACATCTTTCGGTTGAAATGCAATGGTTTCAGGGCTTCTCGTATGATTGACATAATCATACGTCGGTACCTCTACAGGTATACCATTGCGTAAATCGATTAGATTTTGAATCAATAAATCATTATCGAACGCAAACGGATGGTCATAATTCGTTTGTAAGCGTTCTTCAAATGTTAAATGTGATTGGTCTTTATAATAGTAGTCTTGTGCAATTAATGCAACACTATGACCTTCTAAATTATGCAGAATTTCGTTTGTGACTGATGTTTTACCTGATCCAGAACCGCCTGCAATGCCTATAATGGTAGTGGCTTTCATTATCCTATTTCCTTTCGCATCATGTTGTTTGGATAAATATCATGATCCACTTTAAATTGAACAATTTGAAGTGGGTGACGTGCAGCATCTAATGCATTGCCTTCTTCGTCATAAATCGCTTCGACGACTTGTGTAAAGTTATCGATTTCAGGACCGAAGAATTCAATTTCTTGTCCAGGTTTAAAGTGATTACGCTGCTGAATTGTCGCCATTTTTGTTTCTTTGTCATAGTCTAACACTAAACCGCAGAAATCATATGGTGTTTTCTTATTAGATTCATTACCGAACATTTGTTGTTGATAACCTGGTGTGCCTTCAAAGAATGAAGAAGCAGTGTCTCTGTTAGCACATTTATCTAATTCTATTAACCACTCTGGTTTAATTTTAAAGTTGTCAGGGTCTGCTGCATAAGCATCAATCACTTTACGATAGACAGAAACAACAGTCGCAATATAGTGAATTGATTTCATACGTCCTTCGATTTTAAGTGAATCAATACCGATATCCATCATGTTTGGAATAGATTCGATTAACTTCAAGTCTTTAGGACTCATCGCAAATGGAACGACTTCTTCTTCTTTATAAAACAAGTCTAAGTCGCCATCTTCATCGACTTCTAATAAGTCATAATCCCAACGACAGCTTTGGCAGCATCCGCCGCGGTTAGAGTCACGTGCTGTCATATGATTACTTAAAGTACAGCGACCGGAATATGCGATACACATTGCGCCATGGATAAAAGCTTCGATTTCGATATCTACTTTTTCTTTCATCTCTTTCATTTCCATTGCGCCTGTTTCACGTGCAAGTACAACACGATCTAAACCTTCTTCTTTCCAATACTCTACTGCTTTATAGTTACTTAGTGATTGTTGTGTTGATAAATGAATTTCAAGTTTAGGTGCGACACGTTTACATGTTTCAATAATCAATGGGTCCGCAACAATAATTCCTGTTGCGCCTGTGTCTTCTAGATTTCTTAAATAATCTTCTAAACCATCCATATTTTCATCATGCGCGATGATATTTGTTGTGACATAAATTTTTGCACCGTATTGTGATGCGAATTCAACGCCTTCTTTGATTTCTTCCATTGTGAAGTTATCAGCATTAGAACGGAGTCCATACTCTTGTCCGCCTAAAAAGACTGCGTCTGCCCCATAATGTACAGCAATTTTCAGTTTTTCCAAGTTACCTGCAGGTGCAAGCAACTCTGGCTTTTTCACTTGGCGTTTAGGTTGTGTTTTTACTTCTTTAACTTGAGTAACCAAGATTTTTCCTCCTTAATAAACGGTATGTTTGAATAAGAATCCTTCATCGAATGGTCGATGGTCTGGTTGAATGGCTTCAATCGGATCAACGAGCATGAATTTTTCATCTTCATAAGCTTCAGGGTCTTCATGATATAAATCAATGGCTTCTCTATATTGTTCTGTACATACGTTAATATATTCTTCTGTATGTAATACACCATCAATTTTCAAGCTGTCGATGCCCGCTTCAAGCAACGGCTCTAACTCTTCAATCAAGCAGATATCATTCGGTGACATAATATGTGTGCCGTTATAATCTTCAAACACAGGATATTGATTTTCGCGTTCTTCATCGTATAACAATAAATCCTTGTCTGTTTCATTACGTTTTATCTTCATTTGTCTGTCTTGGAATGTATAATAATTGCCGAGCAGCATACGTTTTGATTGGAACATACATGTCATACCATGGACTTGTACTTCAATTTCAACATCCGCATGTGCTTTAATGTTCAAGATTTCTTCTAAATTCAATTCGCGCGCAAGTACAGCACGTTTCGCACCACGTTTACCCCAGTAATTGCACTGGAAGTAGTTTGTGACTAATGCTTCAGCGTCCCAGTTCAAAGCAATTGGGTTTTGTTGTGCTTTAACATACATCACGACTGCCGGGTCACCGAAGATAATGCGATCTACTCTGATTTCGTGTAAGAAATCAATATAATCTTCTACAGCGTTTAAGTGATAGTTATGAAAAATACCGTTAACAGCCGCATATGCTTTTTTGCCATGTGCATGAATGATATCGACCGCTTCTCTCATCGCAGTACGATCAAATTCACCTGCTAAGCGTAAACCGAACTTTTGTTCGCCTATCACAAAAGCATCAGCACCTTTTTCAATTAAAGTCTCAATATGTGCGACTGATTTAGGTGTCACGAGTAATTCTGTCATTTCGAGTCTCCTTTTACGGCTATTGCTAAACCGTCTTCTATATCTAAAAAGTTTGTTTGATATGCTTCGTTATCATTTAACCATGCGTTGAACTTTTGAATCTTCTTCACCATTTGTTTAATATTTCTGCTGCGAACTACATCAATATCAGCAACAAAATCATGATATAAAATGTTATCAATGACGACTAAACCGCCTTCTCTAAGCAAGGGGGTATACAGTTCAAAGAATTTCTTTGTTTGTGCTTTTGCCGCATCGATAAATATCATATCGAACTGTGTATCAGAGACTTGGTCAAATGTTTCTCTCGCATCTCCATAAATCATATGAATTTGCGTTTGATATCCAAAGTCTTCAATGTTTTGTTCAGCTTGTTGATACATGTTTTTATCACGTTCAATCGTCCATATATGCACAGAAGGATCAACAGACGCAAAATGCATAGCGCTATAGCCAATAGCAGTACCGATTTCTAAAATACGCTTAGGCTGATGGATGCGTATCAACTGTTTGATCATATCTAATGATAAAGGATGAATAATCGGTACCTCATGTTCTATCGCATAAGGTCTTAATCTTTCTAATGGATGGGAATGCTTTTGTGATAACGCAACTAAATAACTTTCATTTTTGCTCATATTTCTCTTCCTTTATCCATACAATGTACAAAAGAATAAAAATAAATCAGTCGCAGTTTGACTGATTCTTATATCGCTGTTGCACATATCATTATTTAACTTTACATATTTTACCATAAAACCTATTGAATATTAAGTACTCAGAATGAATATCTGCAAAATACTTTGTTATGAGTCAAGTGAAAATTGGATTTCGAGGCACGAAAAAAGCGGAGGATAACCTCCGCTTCATGACTGCTCATTTATTCCATTTCAGTGTTAACGATTTCTTCAATCATGTCCCACTCTTCTTCAGTTTCAACTGGTAAGAATTTACCGCCGTCACCAGACTCATCTGGGACATTGATCATCGGAATTAATTCAATCATATCATCGTCGTCTGACGCTTCGCCTTCTTCAGCTAAAATGACATATTCTTTGTCAAATTCAGGATGATAAAATTCTAATACTTTACGATAAAGGACTTCATTGCCTTCTTCATCGAATAAAGTTAATAATTCCTCATCGTTGTTGATTTGTAATTCCGCTTCTTGATTTTGATTTTTCTCTGACATAAATAACGCTCCTTTTACGGTAAATTAAAGTGAATCTAAATAGCCTTGCAAGATAAACACAGCTGCCATTTTATCGATGACCTTGCTGCGTTTTTTTCTAGAAACATCTGCTTCTAACAATGACCTTTCAGCTGCCATTGTACTTAGGCGCTCATCCCACATTACCACTTTAAGATCTGGTAATGCTTCAAGGAGTGCTTCTTTGTATTTTAACGAAGCTTCGCCTCTAAATCCAATAGAATTATTCATGTTCTTCGGTAATCCTATCACGACAGTATCTGCATCCTCTTGTTTAATGATAGCTGCCAAGCGGTCTATACCTAATTCATTTTCTTCTTCATTGATTCGGAGTGTATCTAAGCCTTGAGCAGTCCAACCCATTAAGTCGCTCACAGCAACGCCGACTGTTTTGCTGCCAACATCTAATCCGATAATTTTATGTGATAACATTGATTATTCTTTATCTGATACCTTCAAATAATTAGAAACAAGTTCTTCCATGATATCATCACGATCGATACGTCTGATTTGATTTCTTGCTTCGTTATGACGTGGGATATACGCAGGATCTCCTGAAAGTAAATATCCTACAATTTGGTTTACTGGATTATAACCACGTTCTTCAAGGGTACGATACACATTAGTCAGCACGGATTTAACATCATCTTTTGGTACTTCTTCAATATTGAAACGCATTGTTTTATCAAAATTGTTCATTTTACTACACACTCCTTCTACTATAGTAGGCTGATACATCCTCTATTCTACATGAGAGTGCAAGGAGATTATAGTGATTTAATGTAGTTTTTAATGAATTGTAATGCATCTGTTATCTTACCTGGCTCGCTGCCGCCGCCTTGTGCCATATCTGGACGACCGCCTCCTTTACCGCCGACAACAGGTGCCATTTCTTTAATAATGTCGCCTGCTTTGACTTTATTTGTCTCTGATTTCGGTACCGTCGCAACTAAAGCAACTTTACCACCGACATCACTTGCTAAGATAATGACCGCATCTTGTAATTTAGATTTGAAATCATCCATAGTTTGTCTTAAGGCTTTCGCATTGTCTGCTTCTACTTGTAACGCTAATACTTTCAACCCGTTAATGTCTTCAACTTGATCATCTAAGCTGCCCATTTTTAATGCAGTGATTTCTTGGTTACGTTGTTCTAATTGTTTGTGTAATTGTTTTTCGCTGTCAATCACGTGTGTTACTTTTTCAGCCACTTGCGTATCGTCTTTAGCTTTCACTAAGTGTTTCACTTCATTGAATTTATCTTGGATACCTTCAAGGTATAAGAATGCTGCTTTACCTGTTAAGGCTTCAATACGTCTGACACCAGCACCTGTACCTGATTCGCTGACAATTTTAAATAAACCGATTTCTGATGTGTTTTGAACATGGATACCGCCGCATAATTCAATTGAGAATGGTTTCATATCTACAACACGGACAATATCGCCATATTTTTCACCGAATAATGCCATTGCACCTGAAGCTTTGGCTTCTTCAATCGGCATTTCTTTGATTGAAACATTAATGCCGTTCCAGATTTGTTCATTGACACGACGTTCAATTTGTTCTAATTCTTCTTTAGTCACAGGACCGAAATGCGAGAAGTCAAAACGTAAACGTTCGCCTTCAACGAGTGAACCTGCTTGATTGACATGGTCACCTAACACTTCTTTCAACGCAGCATGTAATAAGTGGGTTGCACTATGGTTTTTCGTAATAGCACGGCGTTCTTCTTGGTTAACTGAAGCGTCGACTTGTGCGCCTTTTGTGACTTGACCGAATTGCACGATACCTTTATGCAAGTTTTGACCATTTGGTGCTTTCGTTACTTCAGTCACTTCAATTTCGAAGTTGTCATTGCCGACTGTACCTTGGTCAGCCACTTGTCCGCCTGAAACAGCATAGAATGGTGTTTGTCTTAAAATAAAGTAAACTGTTTCACCCGCATCTGCTTGTTCTACCGCTTCGCCATTATAAATTAAGTCTGTTAACTCCGTTTGATAATCTGTATGTGTATAACCGACAAATTCACTATCTGTCGTAATATTTTTCAACACTTCACTTTGAATCTGCATTGATTGTGAATTTTGACGTGCTTGACGTGCACGATCTCTTTGTTGCTGCATTTCTGTTTCGAATGTCGCCATATCGACACTTAAACCTTCGTTACCAGCGATTTCTTCAGTCAATTCAACTGGGAAACCATACGTATCATATAATTTGAACGCATCTTCACCTTTAATCATTTTATCGCCGTTTTTAGCTGTTTTGATAAATTGATTTAAAATTGCTAAGCCTTCTTCTAATGTTTCGTGGAAACGTTCTTCTTCAGATTTAATGACACGTTTAATGAAATCTGCTTTTTGTTTTACTTCTGGATAGTAAGGTTCCATAATGTCTGCCACTGTATCGACAAGTTCATACATAAATGGTTTGTTGATATCTAAAGATTGACTGAAACGAACTGCACGACGTAATAAACGGCGTAAGACATAACCGCGGCCTTCATTTGCTGGTAAAGCGCCATCACCGATTGCGAATGCGATGGTTCTGATATGATCCGCAATGACTTTGAATGCAACATCTTGCGTAGCATCTTGTTGATATTTCTTACCTGAAATTTGTTCAACTTCTTCAATGATTGGGATAAATAGGTCAGTTTCATAGTTAGTACGTACATTTTGCGCAATCGATGCCATACGTTCTAGACCCATGCCGGTATCAATGTTTTTATTTGGAAGTGGTGTATACGTATGATCAGGATTATGGTTGAATTCACTAAAGACTAAGTTCCATACTTCTAAGTAACGTTCGTTTTCGCCACCTGGATACATTTCTTCAGCCGGATCATCTTGACCATAGTCTGGACCACGGTCATAGAAGATTTCTGTGTTCGGACCTGATGGACCTTCACCGATATCCCAGAAGTTGCCTTCAATACGAATAATACGGCTTTCATCTAAACCGATGACATCGTGCCATAAATCGAAAGCTTCCATATCTTCAGGGTGAATGGTCACGTATAATTTTTCAGGTTCCATACCCATCCAACGATCACTAGTTAAGAATTCCCAAGCAAATTCAATCGCTTCACGTTTGAAATAATCACCAATAGAAAAGTTCCCTAACATTTCAAAGAAAGTATGGTGACGTGCAGTAAAACCAACGTTTTCAATATCGTTTGTACGAATCGCTTTTTGCGCGTTCACGATACGTGGTTTTTTTGGAATTTCTCGTCCATCAAAGTATTTTTTTAATGTCGCAACACCTGAGTTGATCCATAATAATGAATCGTCATCAATCGGTACTAAAGGTGCAGAAGGTTCGACCATATGTCCATTTTCTTTAAAGTAATCAATGAAATTTTGTCTGATTTCACTTGCTTTTAATCGCTTCATAAATAACTCACTCCTAATATACATATTTAAAACATTGCCGTATAGGTTCTTTCACAAAATAAAAATGCATTCATCCTCAAAGGGACGAATGCATCGCGGTACCACCCTAGTTATGCAGCAAATTATCCTGCATCACTCTTGTTCTTATACGGACTGACATAAAGTAGCGTTCAGCAAATGATGCGATACCTTACACCACCCGGTACCTCTCTTAGGCATAACGATTTGCTTACTCGGCTTTATGCGAATTAATTTTATTTTAGTCTGACAGACTTTAAAAGTCAACATATATCATACTTCACACAACACTTTATTCATGATTAAAAGTATAAGGTGTGACCTTACCCATACCAATCATCGGGTCAATTTCATAAATCGTTGCTTCTGTTAATTCTACGAGTTGTTGTGCAGGTGCTGAGGTTGTTTGATTATTTATTTGTTCATCTGCTTGTTCTTCATTTGTTTCACTCTCATGACCGAAGTAATCTCTGAGCAATTGTGCGAGTCTCGTCATACGAACTTGGCCATGGGTCTTCATACCGATGTCAAAGGCTTGGCTGTCACCAAGAAAAACTAAAGATTGTTTGGCACGTGTAAGTCCTGTATAGATAATCGGACGCTGCAACATGCGATAATATTGTTTTACAATCGGCATAATAACAATTGGAAACTCTGAACCTTGTGCTTTATGAATGGAAGTACAATAAGCATGTGTTAACTCCATCATATCTTGTTTGGTAAATGTAATTTCATTGCCTTCGAAATCAACGACAAGTATATCTTTATTTAATTCGTTTTCTCGTGCCCAGAAGATACCGACAATCACACCGATATCGCCATTGAAAATATTATCATTAGGACGATTCACAAGTTGTAAGACTTTGTCGCCCTTTCTAAAGACCGCTTCTCCGAACTCAATCTCTCTTGCATCTTCAGCTTTAGGATTCAAGATATCTTGTAATACTTTATTTAAACGCTTAATGCCGGCACTGCCGCGATACATCGGAGCCAAGACTTGAATATCACTCATATCGTAGCCTTTTTTAACAGCAGAACTCACTACTTTATTAACTACATCTGGAATTTGTTCAGCTGTACAAGGAATAAAGCTGCGATCGTGGAATCGCTCAGTAATGTCTATCGGCTGACCTAATTTCATTTTATGTGCGAGTTCAATGATACTAGAACCATCTTGTTGACGGTAGACTTCAGTTAAATTAACACGTGGAATGACTTTCGCATCAATTAAATCTTTAAACACTTGTCCTGGGCCGACTGATGGTAATTGGTCTTCATCTCCGACTAAAATGATTTGTGCATCAATCGGTACTGCATTTAAGAACTGATGAAACAACCATGTATCTACCATTGACATTTCATCAATAATGATGAGCTTAGCAGTAATTTCATTTTCTAAGACATCTTCAGGCTTGGTATCTTGACTCCAGCCGATTAAACGGTGGATAGTCATTGCTTCAAGTCCAGTCGATTCTTGTAAACGTTTGGCTGCACGTCCTGTAGGTGCAGCAAGCGCTATCGGATAATCATCTTCTTGGTAATCGTCATAGGATAAGGATAAACCATGCGTTTCCGCATAGAGTTCAACGATGCCTTTGATAACCGTTGTTTTACCGGTACCTGGACCACCTGTCAGCAGCATGACTTTTGAATTAATCGCTGTTTCAAGTGCTTCTTTTTGAGATGATGCATAGTTGACTCCATTCATTTCCTCGATTTCACCGATATTGATTTGTAAGTCAGATTGTTCAATATTCTCTAATTTAGCTTGATGTGACGCAATACGATACAGGTTTTGCACACTTTTGACTTCTGAATAATATAAGCTTGGGATAGAAAGTGTTTCATCCGCTTCCACCAACTTACTTTCTTCTGTCAATTCAAGTATCATTTTTTCTAACATACTGGCATCTATCGTTTGGTCATATCCCTTGCTTAACATCTCTAACGAAGTTTCTAATACATAATCTTTAGGTAAAAATGTATGACCTTGTTTAATGCACTCTTCTTCTATCGTATAAAGCAGACCTGCTTTTAAGCGTTCAGGGGCGTTATATTCTATGCCTAAATTCTTAGCTAAAGTATCTGCTTTATGGAAACCGACACCGCGTACATCATAGACAAGATCATATGGATTTTTCTCTATCGTTTGTAAGGTGTCACTTTGATAAACTTGATAGATGCTCATCGCTAATTTTGGACCGAATCCTAAATCATGAAGTCTGATCATAATTTTTTCTACTTCTTGATTACTGTAGATTTGATCTGCGATTTGACTTTGTTTCTTTTTAGATAAATTCGGTACTTCTTCTAGGACTGAACGATCATCTAAAATTTTATTGATGGTATTTTCACCAAGTGTATTTACGATATTTTCAGCCGTTTTCTTACCGACACCTTTAAACAAATCACTTGATAAGTAACTGATAATCGCATCTTTTGTTTGCGGTACTTCTTTTTCGAAAGTTTCAGCTTTTAATTGTTTGCCGTATCTAGGGTGTGTCACAGCTTGACCTTTGAAGGTATAAACATCGCCTTCAGCAATTTCAGGAAAGAACCCCACAATTGTAGGCATATTATCAAAATCTTCATTGGTTTCAATCGGATCTACTTTTAATACGGTATAGAAATTATCTTTATTTTGAAATAAGATTGCTTCTACTGTTCCTTTGACCATCGAATAGTCAAACAATGTAGGGTTCTCCAAATTTATTCCTCCTCTGCATCAAATTGGGTGAATGTTTTAAGTGCATGCTGACTTAATAAATGTTCTGGATCAATCTCTATTGCTTTTTCAAAGTATGGGATTGCTTCATAGATTTCTTCAGTAAACATATAACCCGCTAAACCACGGTTATATAATGCGTCTGTATGTTTAGGATTTATATTTAACACGGTATCTAACTGTTTGACAGCTTGGTCAAACAATTCTAAATGGCATAGGACTAAACCGTATTGGAATTGAATTTCTTCATCTTTATTTTGATCTAATTCTGCAGAACGCATAAGGAAAGGTAATGCAGATTTATAGTCACCTAAGTTATTAAATGACATCCCTATCATATAATTGGTATCCGCTTCATCGACACCTGTTTTGAGTGCTTGTTGATAAAGTTTAATCGCATCATTAAAACTTTCTGCATTATAATAAACATTAGCTAAATTATAATAAATCGCACCGTTGTTCGGATCGATAGTTAAAGCTTTTTGGAAAAATTTCTCAGCTTTTTCAATTTCACCTGCTTCCGCAAGCAGAATACCTGAATTAATGTAGTTTTCAATGTCTTCAGGATGTGCATCAATATTTTCAAACAGTGCTTTTAACGCTGTTTCAAATTGACCTTCTTTAATTAACTGATAAATTTCTTCTTGTTTCATGCTTAGTCCTCATTTCTTTCTTATTCAACTCTTTATTTTATCAGAAAAACTTGAAACTATGTAAAAAAGAGACTAGGAAAGTCCTAGTCCCTGATTAAAATTTAGACAACATATGTGAGTTGACCTTCATTTTTATAAACATCATCAATTATTGCGCCACCTAAGCAAACGTCGCCATCATATAATACAACGGCTTGTCCAGGTGTGATTGCACGTACTGGTTCATCAAAATCAACACGGATTTGATCATCACCGATTTGTGTCACTGTCACCCCTGTATCTTTTTGACGATATCTAAATTTTGCGGTACAACGATAACCTTGTGATAAGTCGATATCATTCACAAGTGAAACGTCAGAAGCGATCAAATAATCACTGTACAATGCATCATGATGGAAACCTTGTTCTACATATAACACATTATCTTCAAGGTTTTTACCTACAACAAACCATGGATCTCCATCGCCACCGATACCTAAACCATGACGTTGACCGATTGTGTAATACATTAAACCGCCGTGTGTTCCCATTTTTTTACCGTTTAATGTGCGCATATCACCAGATTGTGCTGGTAAATAATTAGATAAGAAATCTTTGAAGTTTCGTTCGCCGATAAAGCAGATTCCTGTCGAATCTTTTTTCTTCGCAGTTGCTAAATCTTGTGCTAACGCGATTTCTCTGACTTCTGATTTCTCCATGCCGCCAAGTGGAAACATTACTTTAGATAGTTGTTCATGTGTCAGTTGATTTAAGAAATATGTTTGGTCTTTATTATTATCCACACCACGCAGCATTTCTACTGTGCCATCTTCATTGCGTCTTACTTGTGCATAATGGCCTGTTGCGACATAATCTGCACCGAGTTTCATAGCATGGTTTAAAAATGCTTTGAACTTAATTTCTTTATTACACATCACATCAGGATTTGGTGTGCGTCCTTTTTTATATTCATCTAGGAAGTAAGTAAAGACTTTATCCCAGTATTCTTTTTCGAAGTTTACCGCATAATACGGTATACCGATTTGGTTACAAACAGCAATCACGTCATTGTAGTCTTCTGTCGCGGTACAAACGCCATTTTCATCAGTGTCATCCCAGTTTTTCATGAAAATACCGATGACGTCATAGCCTTGTTCTTTTAAAAGATAGGCAGTCACTGAGCTGTCTACGCCGCCAGACATTCCTACTACAACACGAGTATCTTGGTTGCTCACGCTTATTCCTCCTTAAATTTCAAATAAATTTTCTGTATTTCTGCTACGATATATTTAATGTCACGTTCAGTTGTTAATTCGTTAAAACTGAAGCGGATAGATTGTTTTGTTCTAGGGTCGTCATCACCATACATGGCTGCTAAGACATGTGATGGTGTAGTTGAACCTGCAGTACATGCAGAGCCTGATGAGACTGCAATATTCGCTAAATCAAGCAAAGTTAACATCGTTTCCACATCGATGAATGGGAAGTACAAGTTCAAGATATGTCCTGTTGTATCGGTCATTGAACCGTTCACTTCAAATGGAATACTGCGTTCTTGCAAGTTAACTAAAAATGTTTCTTTAAGATTCATTAAATGAATGTTGTTTTCATCACGATGTTCTGTAGCTAATTTTAATGCTTCAGCCATTCCCGCAATTTGCGGTACATTTTCTGTTCCTGCACGACGTTTTGTTTCTTGTTCACCGCCAAGTTGTGAAAATTGAATAGGTGTCTTCGGTTTAACTAACAATGCACCGACACCTTTAGGTCCACCGAATTTATGTGCTGTTATACTCATTGTATCGAATTTAAAATCATCAAATTCAATCGGCAGATGTTCAACTGCTTGTACAGCATCCACATGTAAATAAGCATCATGTGCTTTAACGATGTCTTCTATATCATACATCGGCTGTACGGTACCTACTTCATTGTTCACAAACATGATAGAAACAAGAATAGTTTCATCACTCATAGCTGCCTTTAATTGTTCTAAATCGATGATACCTTCACGATCAACATCTAAATACGTAACGTGAAAGCCTTCACGCTCTAGTTGTTCAAATACATGCAAGACAGAATGATGTTCAATTTTTGATGTAATTAAATGCTTTCCTTTATGTTGATTAGCATATGCTAACCCTTTAATCGCAGTATTATTAGATTCAGTTGCCCCACTAGTGAAAATCACTTCATTAGGCGTTGCGCTTAATAATGACGCAATTTCTCTACGTGATGCATCTAAATATTGTCTGGCATCTCTACCTACACGATGAATGGATGAAGGATTGCCATAATGCTTCGCATACAATTCCATCATCTTATCAATTACTTCTTCTTTTACTGGAGTTGTTGCTGCATAATCTGCATATACTTCCATTTGTCAGACACTTCCTCACAATTTTATCAATGTTCCAATTCTAGCACCAACACTACAATTTTTCTAGTACTCTGTTCCACAAATATTATAACATGCAAAGCACATGCTTTAAGCAATAAAATTCTTTCTAATATTTGTTCTTGTTATAATTAATATATCATTCAAAACGAGGAGGTCTTTATGTGAGTGAAATTAAAGTTTCTGCACTCAATTTAGTACCTGTTAAATCAGGTGAAGATGAGAAGCAAGCCATCGATAATATGGTGGACTTAGCTCAACATCTAGATGAATTAGGATATGAACGATATTGGATTGCAGAACATCATAACGCTCCGAATTTAGTGAGTTCTGCGACAGCGTTATTGATTCAACACACATTAGAGCATACGAAAAACATCCGTGTCGGTTCAGGCGGTATTATGTTGCCAAACCATGCACCATTAGTCGTAGCTGAACAATTCGGTACATTAGAAACAATGTTTAAAAACCGAGTCGATTTAGGCTTAGGCCGTGCACCGGGTACAGATATGATGACAGCGAGTGCATTACGCAGAGATCAACATAATGGTGTTTATGCGTTCCCTGAAGAAGTTGCACAACTACAAAAATACTTCGGACCAAAAAACCAACAAGGCTACGTACGTGCATATCCTGCTGTTGATAAAAACGTTCCGTTATATATTTTAGGTTCTTCTACAGACTCTGCACATCTCGCTGCAAGAATGGGCTTACCTTATGTATTTGCTGGTCACTTTGCACCGCAACAAATGAGAGAAGCTATGTCCATTTATAAAGAATTATTCGAACCATCTGAAGTATTAGACAAACCATATATGATTGTATGCTTGAATGCGATTGTTGCTGAAACAGATGAAGAAGCTGAAAAATTAGCAACAACATTAGCACAAGTTACAGTGAGCATTACACGCGGCAGAATGGAACCGCTGCAACCACCAATTGATAATTTAGCAGATGTGCTTACTCCTGCAGAATTACAAATGGCAAAAGGTCGCTTAGGTGTTTCATTAGTAGGTTCAGAAGAAACTGTTAAACAACAAATCGAAAAATTCATGGATATCTACGGCGAGTTTGATGAATTGATGGCAATCAGTTATATCTATGATCAAGAAAAACAAAAAGAGTCATTCGAACGCTTGCAACGTGTTATGAAACAAGTTCGTAAATAAATATATATATACGTTGATTAGTTATTTTGATTAAAACACAAATAACGGGCAGAACCATTTAAGATTCTGCCCGTTATTTCTATTTGTTGATTGATAATTATTTATCTTTATTGAATTTATCTTTTAATTTGCCAGCTGCATCTTTTGCTTTGTCTGCAGCATCATTGATTTTTTCATCAACTTTACCTGAAGCTTTATCTGCTTTACCTTCATTTTCTAATTTCTTATTATCAGTAGCATTACCTACTGTTTCTTAAACGTTACCTTTTGCTTGTTCTAATTTGTCTTCGCCTTTATTTGCCATAATCGATTCCTCCAATTATTTCAAATCTAGTTACATTATATGAATACCACATGTGAATTTGAACAAACATATCCATATTACGCATTAAAAAATGCAGTCCAACAACCTGTAGTTGAACTGCAATACTTATTAAATATAGAACATGTAATTATCGCGTTTATCAGTATCGTTAAAGTCTGCTAAATATTTTAACGTTGTGCCATCTAATACTTCTCTGACTGCGTCTCTCATGCGCAACCAAAGTTCTTGTTGTGCTGGCGGCTCTGAATCTATACTTTCAACGAATGAAATCGGACCTTCAAGCAGGCGAATAATATCTCCGGCTTTAATTTCATCAGCTGGGACACGGAGTTGGTATCCACCTTTAGCACCGCGTACACTACGAATCAATCCGGCATTTCTTAAAGGTCCTACTAATTGTTCTAGGTATAGATCACTTAATTTATTTTCTTCTGCAATAGTTTTTAACGATACACAACCTTGACCTTCCCTCTTAGCAAGAGAAATCATTAAGGTTAAGCCATATCTCCCTTTTGTTGAAATTTTCATTTTATTACCTCGCTTAATCCGATTTTATTTTATTCAATTCTAGCATTTTTTACGTTAATATAGTAATAGAAAGGTGTGGCTCTATCTTGACTAACGAACCTTTAGCATCTAGAATGCGTCCGCAAAACCTAGATGAAATCATATCACAACAACACTTAGTTGGTCCAAAAGGTATCATTAGAAGAATGGTTGAATCCAAACGACTGACTTCAATGATTTTTTATGGACCTCCTGGTATTGGAAAAACCAGTATTGCGAAAGCCATCGCAGGTTCTACACAGTTTAAGTTCAGACAATTAAACGCTGTGACAAATACCAAAAAAGACATGCAAATGGTGGTTGAAGAAGCAAAAATGTCTGGTCAAGTCATTTTACTGCTTGATGAAATCCATCGTTTAGATAAAGCTAAACAAGATTTCCTGTTACCTCACTTAGAGAACGGAAAAATAGTACTTATTGGTGCGACAACGTCCAATCCGTACCATGCGATTAATCCTGCTATTCGTTCACGAGCACAGATATTTGAACTCTATCCTCTGACAGAAGAAGATGTTGCTGTAGCATTAGAACGCGCTTTAGCTGATGAAGAACGCGGTCTTGCTTCCTATCATGCAACAGTTGATCATGATGCAATGCAATACTTCTCTACTCAAAGTCACGGTGATGTGCGCAGTGCTTTAAACGCCTTAGAACTTTCAGTACTAAGTGCTAAACCTGATGAGAATGACAAAATTCACGTTTCTTTAGAAGATGCCAAAGATTGTATGCAAAAAGGCAGCTTTGTCAGTGATAAAGATGGTGACATGCACTATGATGTCATGAGTGCTTTCCAAAAATCAATTCGAGGCAGTGATACTGATGCCGCATTACATTATCTTGCACGACTGATTGAAGCAGGAGATCTCCCAACCATCGCGAGAAGATTACTAGTGATCAGCTATGAAGATATCGGTTTAGCATCCCCTGGTGCCGGGCAACGTACACTCGCTGCCATTGAATCTGCAGAACGTTTAGGATTTCCAGAAGCACGCATTCCGCTCAGTCAAGCAGTTATTGAATTATGCTTATCACCTAAATCAAATTCAGGTATCAAAGCCATTGACGCTGCTTTATCTGATATTAGAAAAGGTCATGTCGGCCAAGTGCCTAATCATCTTAAAGATGGTCATTATAAAGGCGCTAAAGAATTAGGTCATGCAATTGGTTATCAATATCCGCATGATTCTGAGAATGGCTTTATACCACAGCAATATCTGCCGGATAAACTTAAAAACAGACATTATTACCATCCTAAAACAACATCTAAAACCGAACAGCAACTTAAACAAATCTATGACAATATTACTAAGCAGCAAAACAAGCGTTAATTAAGGTTGATAGAAGAATCGTAGTCAGTCTACGATTCTACATCAGCCTTTTTATTTTTGGTTTTTATCTTTAATTCTAGTCACAGGTATATCTTTTAAGACATCGTTGATGACATAACTTGCACAAATTAAGCCTACTACACTTGGCACAAATGCATTTGAAGATGGTGGCATTTGACCTTTACGCGTTGCCGCATTTTTATCGCCGACTGTTTCTTTAACATCTTCTCTGATGACGATTGGACTTTCATCTGAAAAAACAACTGGAATCCCTTTTTTAATACCTTCTTTTTTCAATTTTTGTCTAATTATTTTTGCGATAGGATCTGTATTCGTTTTAGAAATATCGGCAATTTGGAAACGTGTTGGATCTGTTTTATTTGCAGCACCCATACTAGAAATGATTTTAATGCCGCGTTTCAAACATTCCTTCATCAAATGCACTTTATAAATAATTGTGTCGCTCGCATCAATAATGTAATCAATATCATAATCATTGAACAGTTGTTCATACGTTTCTTCGGTATAGAACATATGTAAAGAAGTTACTTTACAATCTGGATTGATTAATTTGATACGTTCTTCCATCAATGTCACTTTACTTTGACCGATAGTCGTTGTAAGTGCGTGTAATTGACGGTTCACATTAGTAATGTCCACATCATCTTTATCAATTAAAATGATATGGCCGATATTTGTTCTAGCTAAAGCTTCTGCTGCAAAAGACCCAACGCCCCCAACGCCAAGTACTGCAACTGTTTGTTGTTTTAATAAATCAAGTCCCTCTTTACCGTATGCCAATTCATTACGTGAAAATTGATGTTTCATCAAATCTATACTCCTTTAATCTAACTTTACTACCATATACCATTATAACAAATTTAGATAATATTATTTCGTGAAAAAAGCCAAACTTTGAAAAGAAAATAAAAAAAATACGTAGGACCGAAGTCCTACGTACGATAGAATCCGTTGTACCGTAGTTATTAGAGCTTGATCATTTTGGCCTGCTAATTACAGGTGGGTGCCCTGTTTCTTGTTTTGCAAGTCCTCCTTAAGAGGCGTGTGCGCTGCAAGAAAACCTATTGGGCTCCCTGATCAAAGAGTGTTAGGTCAAAATACATACAGCAAACTACGAGTATTTCAGACGACTATCTTATACTTAGATATTACCACATAAAATGGTAATTGCAAATATAAACACTCTCAAAGTGTAATTTTTCTATTAATGACGAATACGCAATGCTAATTCTTCTAATTGTTTATTAGAAACTTCACTTGGTGCTTGTGTCATTAATGATACAGCTGACGCAGTTTTAGGGAATGCGATTGTATCACGTAAGTTTGTACGTCCTGTTAATAACATGACGAAGCGGTCAAGACCTAATGCGATACCGCCATGTGGTGGTGCACCATATTTGAATGCATCAAGTAAGAAGCCGAATTGATCTTGTGCTTCTTCTTTTGTAAAGCCTAAGACTTCAAACATTTTTTCTTGAATATCACCATTGTGGATTCTGATTGAACCGCCGCCTAATTCATAACCGTTTAATACGATATCGTACGCTTTCGCTTGTGCTTTTTCTGGTTCAGAATCTAATTTGTCTAAATCTTCATCTTTAGGTGATGTGAAAGGATGGTGCGCTGCTACATAGCGTTTTTCATCTTCATCATATTCAAGTAACGGCCAATCTGTTACCCATAAGAAGTTTAATTTATCTTCATCAATTAAGCCTAACTCATGCGCTAATTTTACACGTAATGCACCTAAACTTTGTGCGACAACACTTGGTTTATCTGCAACAAATAATACTAAATCTCCTGCTTCTGCATCTGTTAAAGATTTTAATGTTTCAACATTTTCATCTTCAAAGAATCTTGCGATTGGTCCGCTTAAGCCATCTTCAACAACTTTGACCCAAGCCAATCCTTTTGCGCCATAGATATTCACAAACTCAGTTAATTTATCAATATCTTTACGTGTATATTTGTCTGAAGCACCTTTCGCAACTAATGCTTTTACTTCTCCGCCTTTTTCTACTGTATCTTTAAAGACTTTGAAGTCCATTGTTTCTCCTAGTTTTGAAACATCCAATAACTCCATGTCAAAACGTGTATCTGGTTTATCAGAACCATAACGTGACATAGCTTCTGCGTATGTCATACGTGGGAATTGTTCAGTCAATTCAACACCTTTAACATCTTTTACAACACTTTTCAGCATATCTTCACCAAGTTCCATAACATCTTTTTGGTCTACGAAACTCATTTCAATATCGACTTGCGTGAATTCAGGTTGTCTGTCTGCACGTAAGTCTTCGTCACGGAAACATTTTACGATTTGGTAATATTTATCGAAGCCGCTGATCATCAATAATTGTTTGAACAATTGTGGTGATTGCGGTAGCGCATAGAATTTACCTTCATGCACACGAGATGGTACTAAATAGTCACGTGCACCTTCTGGTGTTGATTTAGTTAAGAAAGGTGTTTCGATATCTAAGAAACCTTCTTTATCTAAATATTCATGAATTGCGCGTGTAATGTGGTGACGCATTTTAATTGTTTGCGCAAGTTCTTGTCTTCTTAAATCTAAATAACGATATTTTAAACGGATATTTTCATCCACTTGTTGTGAATCATCATTTATTGAAAATGGCGGAGTTTGTGCTTTGTTGATGATATTGATTTTATCAACTTGTACTTCAACATTACCTGTTTTAATTTTAGGGTTTACAGTTTCAGGATCACGTTTTGTTACTGTACCTTCAACTTCAATCACGTATTCAGAACGGATAGATTCCGCAACTTCTAATGCCTCTTTAGAAAAGTCTGGGTTGAAGACGATTTGTACATAGCCTTCACGGTCACGTAAATCAACAAAGATTAATCCACCTAAGTCACGACGATTGTGTACCCATCCTTTTAAAGTGACGTGTTGTCCTAAAAGGTCTTCCGTTACAAGACCACAATAAGTTGTTCTTTTACTCATAATTACTCTCTCCTCTTATTTCGCTTTCTTCTCTTCAAAATATGAAACTAAATCCGTGAGTTGAATCGCTTCTGATTCTCCGCTCTCCATATGTTTGATATTGATATTTCCATCTTCAAGTTCTTGGTCGCCGATTACAATCGTATATTCAGCTCCTACACGGTTCGCTTGCTTCATTTGACCTTTAATTTTACGTTTCAAGTAATCTTTATCTGCTTTAATACCGTGATGGCGTAAATCATTTAATAATTTAACTGCGTAACGGTCCGCTTTCTCACCCATCGTTACAATAAATAAATCTAAATGATCTTCATCTTCGATTTCGATACCTTCTTCTTCTAACGCAAGTAGTAAACGTTCAATACTTAATGCGAAACCAATACCTGTTTGTTTTGGTCCATCTAGTAATTCTAATAAACCATTGTAACGTCCGCCGCCGCATAGTGTTGTAATTGCACCATCATAATCTGGACTGTCAATCATTAATTCAAAAGCCGTGTGTGTATAATAATCTAGACCACGAACTAAGTTTGGATCTTCCACATAAGGAATACCTAATTCATCTAAATAACTTTTAACTTGTTCATAATAAGCTTTTGATTCTTCGTTTAAATATTCTGTGATGCGTGGTGCAGTTTTAACCGCTTCTTTATCTCTATCCACTTTACAATCCAAAATACGCATTGGATTCGTATACAAGCGAGATTGGCAGTCACTACAGAACGTATCAATGACAGGTTCAAAGTGCTTAATTAACGCTTCGTTATATTCCTTACGAGAATCAAAGTCACCCACACTATTAATCACAAGTTTCAAGTGTTTTAAGCCGAATGATTCATAGATATGCATTACCATTGCTAAAACTTCAGCATCAATACTTGGATCTTCGGCACCGATTGCTTCTACACCGAATTGATTAAATTGACGATAACGCCCTTTTTGTTTACGTTCATATCTGAACATCGGACCATTATAGTAAAGCTTAATCGGTTGGTTCGGATCACCTTGCATTTTATTTTCAATGTATGAACGAACTACTGCTGCAGTACCTTCTGGTCTTAATGTAATACTGCGATCACCTTTATCTTTGAATGTATACATTTCTTTTTGTACAACATCTGTTGAATCGCCGACACCTCTTGCGAATAGGTCAGTGCTTTCAAAAATAGGTGTACGAATTTCTTTATAGTTATAAAGTTCCATTAATTCATCTAATTTTGTTTCAATATATCTCCATTTTCTGCTTTGATCAGGCAGAATATCTTGTGTACCACGTGGGATTTTAATCATATCGTCACTTCCTTTTAGAAATAAAAAAGCCCCTTGTATGATATCACTATCACACAAGGGACGAATTTTCCGTGTTGCCACCCTAATTGAACTGTATAGCACAGTTCCACTTTAAACATTTAACGTATGTTGTACGGAAGATAAACAGAAACTATTTACCTTCACCTCTTCTTGTGTTCAATAATGACAAAATTACTCTGAATAATCTTTCAGCCTAGGATTATTTCTCTTGTATCATTTCGTAATGTCTATTCAAGAATCGTAACGGTTTTAATTATTTTATTCAGATACTATCATAACGATTTTAAGCATTGATTGCAACTATTTAAGCTGAAAAATACATACGCAAACCATCAACAATAGACTGTTCTAATATTTGGCGATGCAATTTATCTCGTATCATCATCTCATCTGTTGGATTACTGATATACCCTAGTTCAATTAACACAGCTGGTATTTTAGATTGACGCAATACTTGATAATTTTCCTGTCTTGCACCTTTTGGTGACAGCAAACCTTTTTTCTGTATACTCATACTTAAAACTTGTGCTAAATCTTCTTGTTTTTTCTTGTACCAATATACTGTTGCGCCATTTGCTTCAGGAGACTCCAAAGCGTCATTATGTAAGCTGATAAACGCATCACCTTTAAGATTTCTATCTTTCAGTTTGACGTAATTATCATTGTCACGCGTCATTTTAACAGTTGCGCCTTCTTGCTCAAGTTTCTTTTTTAACTCCAATCCAGTTTTTAAAGTATAAACTTTTTCTAAAGATTTATACTTAGTGCCACTGGCTGCTCCCTGGTCACCACCGCCATGACCAGGGTCCAGTACAATCACTTTGCCTTTTAACGGCTTAGCATTCGGATCATTATCTGGCGGAATATCTAAATCCGTATGCCATCCAGCCACCCATCCTTTTTGCTTGCCATTACTCGTTTCAACATAAATCCATTTACCTTTTTTATCAAGTTTATGGAATGTTTCACCTTTTTCAGCAGGAAAAATCTCAGGATAGACGGCGTTAGGACCCGTTCTTAATTCTGCATCTTCTTTCATTGTTACACTATCATCATGTTTATCTTGATAATTGGCAACGAGAATTATCGTAAATACAACAATAATAATTAAGAGTGCAGCAATGAGTACGGGAATCGGTTTAAGTCTATGCTTTTTAAACCACCGTTCTATTCGGTTCATATCACTTTGCCGTCCTGACTTTCATAAATAATCGTCACAGGACCGTCATTTGCGATATCCACTAACATATCAGTACCGAATTCACCTGTCTTAACTTCTAAGTCATAAGTACGTAATGTATCGTTCAATGCTTCGTATAAGCGATTTGCTTCATCTGGAGATTTAGAATTTGAAAAGCCAGGTCTATTGCCTTTTTTAACATCAGCATATAACGTGAATTGAGATATAGATAATATCTCACCCCCGATTTGCTGAACATTCAAATTCATTTTTCCTTCTTCATCTTCAAAGATTCTTGCATTGGCTATCTTTTTTGCCACTGCTTGCACATCTGCTTCAGTCGAATCTTTACCGACACCAACTAACAAACATAAACCTTTTCCAATTTGATTATTTAACGTTTCATTTGTTACAGATGCTTGTTTGACACGTTGTACTACTACTCTCATTTATATACACCTCAGTTAGTTCCAAACTCTTGTTACTGTATAGACGTCTCCTAGTTGTTTAATACGTTCTACGACTTTAAATACTTCGTTGACGTTTTTAACCATCACACTTAAATTAATAATAGCATTTTTTTCAACATCAGATTTACCTGATACTTTAACTAAATTACTGTCAGTTGCGTTAACCGCTTGTAGTACTTCATTAAGTAATCCGTTGCGGTCATAGGCAGTGACTTCTAAATCAACTTGATAACGTTGTGTAGAGTCTTTAGATTTCACCCACTCTACGCTGATCAAACGTTCTTTTTCATTTCGGATATTCGGACAATCTGTACGGTGTACTTTAATACCATGTCCTTTAGTAATATAACCTACAATATCGTCACCTGGAATCGGATTACAGCATTTAGATAATTTGATCAATACGTTTTCAATACCTTCAACATAAACACCGCTGTCTGTGGTGATATTGTCTTTAATCGGTACAGATTTTGTGACTTCTTGCGCTTCATTCAATGCACGTTGCTTGTCAAGAATACGTTGTTTTTCCGTTAACTTGTTAACGATTTGTGATGATGTCACACCGCCAAAACCTACTGCCGCAAATAAATCATCTTCATTTGAGAAATTATATTTTTGATTGACGATATCTATATTCGCTTCTGTCAACACTTCATCAACTTTAAAGCCTTGTTCCTTAATTTCCGCTTCTACCATAAACTTACCTTTTTCAATGTTTGAAGAACGGTCTTGTTTTTTGAAGAAGCTTTTAATTTTGCTTTTTGCACTGGAAGAACGAACAATTTTCAACCAGTCTCTGCTTGGTCCATAGGAATGTTTGCTTGTTCGTATTTCAACAATATCTCCAGTTTGCAATACGTAATCAATCGGTTCGATTTTACCATTGACCTTTGCACCGATCATTTTGTTGCCGACTTCACTGTGTACGGCATAGGCGAAGTCAATCGGAACTGCACCATAAGGTAATTCAATCACATCACTTTGTGGTGTGAAGGCATATACTTTATCACTTTGTAAATCGAACTTCAATGATTCCATAAATTCTTGTGCATCATTCGCTGTTTTATCCGCTTCTGCCAAGTCTTTCAACCATGATAATTTCTTAGCATAACTTGAATTATCATCAGTGACTTTCTTGCCTTCTTTATAAGCCCAATGCGCCGCAACCCCGTGTTCAGCAATTTCATGCATTTCATGTGTTCTGATTTGAATTTCTAAAGGATCGCCATTAGGACCTACAACAGTGGTATGCAACGATTGATACATGTTTTGTTTAGGCATCGCAATATAGTCTTTGAATCTGCCAGGCATCGGTTTCCATAAAGTATGTACTAAACCTAATACCGCATAACAATCTTTAATTGAATCAACAATAATACGCACTGCTAATAAATCAAAGATTTGATCGAATTGTTTCTTTTGTTTCATCATTTTACGATAGATACTGTAAATATGTTTAGGACGGCCGTTAATCTCACCTGAAATATGCATTTTATCCATTTCAGCACGTATATTGTCTATCGCGTTTGCAATATAAGCTTCACGCTCACTACGTTTTTTCTTCATGAGATTGACGATACGGAAGTACTGTACACCATCGATATAACGAAGCGCTATATCTTCAAGTTCCCATTTGATTGTATTAATCCCTAAACGGTGTGCAAGCGGTGCGTAAATCTCTAATGTTTCTTTAGAAATTCTGATTTGTTTTTCTCTCGGCATCGCTTTTAAAGTACGCATATTATGCAGTCTATCTGCTAATTTAACTAAGATAACACGTACATCTTTGGCAATCGCAATAAATAACTTTCTATGGTTCTCAGCTTGTTGTTCTTCTTTAGAACGATATTTGACTTTCTTTAATTTCGTAACCCCTTCAACAATCATGGCTACTTCATCGTTAAACATCGCTTTTACGTCATCAAATGTGTAAGGAGTATCCTCAATTACATCATGTAAGAAGCCTGCAACAATAGTCGGTCCGTCAAGATGCATCTCAGTTAAAATACCAGCTACTTGAATCGGGTGCATAATATAAGGCAAACCATTTTTTCTGAATTGGCCTTGATGCGCTTCATATGCGATATGATAACTTTTCAAGACATGTTCATACTCCTCTTTGGATAAGTAGGATTTTGCTTTATATAAGACTTCATCTGCGCTGTATGGATATTCATTATTCACATTAGACACCCCCACATCTTCTTTTTAAGTACATTTTATTTTATAAACTGCTTGTCAGTTTGTTTGAATATTTCGTATTTCAACAATAGTTATATAGGTTACCAGCCTATTTTCAACTCGTTCCTTTTATCACAACTTACATTTATATTAAATAATATATCTATTCTACTATACATTGACAGATAATTGAACCACTATACTTCGACGTATTGTGTGAACTTTCGCAATTATCTTGTCAGTGTCGTTTACAAGCTCACCTTGTAGAATTAACTTTTATTTTAAAAACAAAAAAACAAATTTTGCAAATAAATAAATGTATCGCTTACCCTTCACTAGTAAGCGATACATTATTTTACTCATCATATGAAATTAAGCTTAATACTTCGTAGTCTTTAATCTTTTCATAACCATGTAAATATTTTAATTCGATGATAAAGGCAATACCAGCTACAATACCTCCTAGTTCTTCAACGAGTTTGATTGTAGCTTCAATCGTGCCGCCTGTCGCTAGCAAATCATCAGTAATTAAGACGCGTTGTCCTGGTTTAATAGCATCCTTATGCATAGTTAAAACGTTAGTACCATATTCCAAGTTGTACTCATATTTGATGACTTCTCTAGGAAGTTTGCCTTCTTTACGTACTGGTGCAAATCCGATTCCCATTGAATACGCTACAGGACAACCGATGATAAAGCCACGTGCTTCAGGACCTACAACGATATCTACTTCTTTTTCTCTAGCAAATTCAACGATTTGATCTGTCGCATAACCATAAGCTTCCCCATTATCCATAATCGTTGTGATATCTTTGAAATTGACGCCTTCTTTAGGCCAATCTTGTACTTCTGAAACATATTGTTTTAAATCCATTTATTTATTTCCTCCTAATTACTTAGCTAGCTGTTCTTTAATCCAAAGTTTCACCTTTGAAAAGTCATCATATAACAAGAATTTCTCAACATCTATCCGTTTAAGTCTTGCTTGATAAAGCTTACTAGAAGTAATGTCCTTTTTATCTACATTTTTATTCACTTTAATTATACCATGATTATTCTCAATAAAATCTAATTCATTAAAGACTTTGAGCATAAATATCAATAAAGGCGGTTTGATTTTTAAATAGTTGCATAACTGCATTCCATCTTGTTCTAAGTTGATTTCATCTTTCATAAATAAGGCTTTATAGCACGCCTTAAAATGGTTCATTTGCGGCATGCCGTCAAAATAAATAGAGTGTTGATGGTTCAACTCTAAAATAATTTGACTGGCTTGAATTGACTTTAATGTTTGTGCCATGGTTTCTAAATCCAATGGTAATTCTTTAAAGATATATCTGTCATAAACTTGTTCAATTATATCTCCATAGAAATATTGATGTTCATGTGCTTTTTCAGCCTGTGCATTGATAATTTCTGCAGTCGATGCATTATCATGCATCTCATGTTGACGTGCTTTGCCTCTGAAGTCTAAAATTTGCAGCTGTTCTGAAGCCATATCTTGTACCATGAATTGAGGTGATTGATTACCATTCCATTCATTTATTTGTAAGGTCCCGATTAAATTTAAGGGCTCGTTCGGTTCTAGTTGGTGTGCATATGCACCATTTTGCCAATAAAGGGCTTGTAACTTAGAATCACCTAGTGTCATTTTTAAATGTTTGCCTTCTTGACCAATCCCTTTAGATTGTTTGACTTGAATCCCATCTAATTCAAACACAGGACTAGTAAAGTCTGTACCGAATGGTCGTAACTTTTCAATATCTGAAATATTTTTAACCGTAATATCAGATTCGCTTAATACTAAATCTACTTTTTTCCTAGGTGTTAAATCTTCGTGTTTTGCGAGTTCTGCCATATGAGCATTTAACGCTGTTTTAAGCTTTTCTATATTTTCAATTGGTAAAGTCATTCCCGCTGCCATATGATGCCCACCGAATTTTGAAATCAATGGTCTTTCTTTATCTAGCATCTCATACATTGAAACTTGTTCAATACTGCGTGCAGAACCTTTCGCAAAATCTTGTGCAGTATCAATATTTAGAATGATCGTCGGCAAGCCATATGTTTCAACAATTCGTGAGGCAACGATGCCAAGAACACCTTCATGCCAATTTTCTTGGGCAAGGATTAAGAAGCGGTTTCCAGCTTCTACTTCCGCTTGTGCCATTTCAAGTGCTTCGTCTGCAATCTCTTGAACAATATCTTTTCGTTCTTGATTAAAATGTTCAACTTGCTCAGCTAAGAATTCCGCTTCTTCCGCACTTTCACACATTAACAATTCCGCTGCTAAACTTGCATCATCTAGACGGCCTACTGCATTCAAACGCGGTCCTATTATAAAACCAATCGTTTCTTCGTTTATCGCGTCGTTATACCCTGCTTGACTTAGCAGCGCTTCGATGGCAGCTGATGGATGATTGTTCATAACTTTTATACCTTGTTGTACAATAGCACGGTTTTCGTCTGTTAATGAGACCAAATCAGCAATTGTACCGATGGCTGCCAAAGCTGTAAATTCAGGTGCAGGATGATCAAGTAATGCTTGAGCAATTTTTAATGCGACCCCTGCACCGCTTAAGTATTTAAATGGATAGTCAAAATCTGGATGCATCGGATGCACAATCGCATAAGCTTCCGGTAACGTTTCACCAATTTCATGGTGATCTGTAATAATCACATCTATGTCTAATTCTTTAGCCACTAGCATTTCATGATGACCTTGGATACCATTATCAACTGTAATAATCAAATCGATACCTTCATCCGCTGCATTTCTAAAGGCTGCTTCATTTGGTCCGTATCCTTCAGTAAATCGATTTGGAATGTACCATCCCACTTCTGCACCAAGTTCTCTTAATGCACTGACTAATATAGATGTAGATGTTACCCCATCAGCATCATAATCTCCATAAACTAAAATACGTTCTTTTTTATCAAGTGCTTGATTGATACGTTCAATAGTTTTCTTCATATCACTTAACGCATAAGGGTCATGCTGAATTTGAGATGGTTCTAGTAATTGTTTGATTTCAGAAGACGCTATTACACCTTTGCTTTGTAATATTTTTTGTACGATAGGTGTAAGCTTTAATGCTTTAGCGTCATCTGATGTGATTTCTGATGTATTCGATTGTAAATCCCATTTATACTTAGCTTTAATCATATAACGACTTCCCTCTTTTCCACATGTCATTATACAGAAGAACTCATAAAATAAAAAGCAACTTCTACCAAACATAACGTTTTACATCATAAAAAACTCCCAGACTAAAAAGTCCAGGAGTTAATACTCTCGTTCTATTAAACCAGAATTTTATCTTCGTTTTTACGTTTTTCACGATAAACGACAAGTTTATGATTTGGTGCTTTTTTAAGTTGTTGTTTTTTCATCATGCCCCATAAAGGTACAGCGATGAACACAGATGAGAATACACCAGAAACTAAACCAATTAATAATGCAAGTGCAAAGTTGAAGATACTTGATGCACCGAAGATTAATAATGCGACTACAACAATCACAACTGTTAATACAGTGTTGATTGAACGTGTCAGTGTTTGTCTGATTGAACGGTTTACAATTTTGTCAATCTGTTCTGGTTTAGTAATCACCCTGATTTTATGCAAGTTCTCACGTACACGGTCAAACGTAACGATTGTATCGTTAATAGAGTAACCGATAATTGTTAGAACTGCTGCGATAAATGTTACATCTACTTCAATTCTGAACAAGCTGAATACCGCAACAATCATAAAGGCATCATGCAGTAATGCGATGATAGATGATAAGCCCATTCGCCATTCGAATCGTAATGAAATGTATATAATCATACCGATGGATGCGTAAATCAATGAAAGTAATGCGTTTTTCGCAATTTCTTGACCAATCACCGGTGAAACTGTGTTAACAGTAGGTTCATTACCGAATTCTTTTTTCATCACATTTTTAACTTTAGCAACTTCGTCTTTGCTCAAATCATTTTTAAATTGAACAGAAGCGCTATCGTTATTACCAGATAATGAAATACGGTCAGGCTTCATATGCGCTTTGTCTAATTGTTTTGTAACGTCTTCTTGTGTAATCTTATGATCTGCTTTCATATCAACACGTGTACCACTTGTAAAGTCGATACCTAAGTTTAATTTAAATATAAACAGAATCACTACACCAGCAGCAATCACAATACCGCTGAACCAGAATAATGGTTTCGCAAGTTTCATGAAGTTCCAATGATCATAAGGTGTTTTTAATTGATACACATCAATACCTTCATTGATATCATGTCTATCTTTCTTCTTAATACCAAATAACCAGAAACTTTTCTTGAAGTAATTTGATTGTACTAACAATGATAATAAGATACGTGTTAAGAATACTGCTGTCACGAAACTCATTAAGATTGCGAGTAATAACATCGTAGCGAAACCTTTAACCGCACTTTCACCAAAGAAGAATAACACAGCTGCCGCTAAGACAGTTGTTAAGTTCGCATCTAAAATTGTAATAAAGGAACTTTTATTCGCTTTGTGGAAAGCTTGTTTCAATGTTCGTCCGATTCTCAACTCATCTTTAATCCGTTCATACATGATGATGTTCGCATCAACCGCCATACCGACACCAAGTACCAGTGCCGCTAAACCTGGCAATGTAAGTACACCATGAATGAAGTTGAAGGCTACTAAAGTTAAGTAGATATATGTTGTTAATGTAATTACGGCAATAATACCAGGTAATCTGTAGAATCCTACCATAAATAAGTAAATGACTCCGACACCTAATAATGAACCGAAGATTGTTTTATCTAATGCATCTTGACCGAACTGTGCACCTACAGAGTTAGAGTAAATTTCTTTAAGATGTACTGGTAAAGAACCAGAGTTCAATAAGTCAGCAATTTGTTTTGCTTTTTGAACGCCTTCTTCGCCATTAAATCCACCAGAAATTTCTACACTGTCAGAGTTGATAGGTTGATCAACTGACGCTGCTGAAACATATTTCGGGTCTTTTTTCTCTTTTTCTTTTTGGTAACTATCGCCTTTTTCGTAGTCTAACCAAACAACCATCACGTTTTCTTTACGTTTTGAAATCTCTTCTGTGACTTTCTTGAATTTTTTACTATCTTTCAATTTGAAAGTAACAGCCGGTTGGTTGGTATTCTGCTTAAACTCTTGTTTTGCAGAACCTTGAACTAAATCCTTACCTGTTAATTTAACGTTATCGTCTGAGTCGCGAATTGTTAAATTCGCTTGTGAAGATAAAATGTCTCGAGCTTCATTTTGGTTCTTAACACCAGCAAGTTGTACTCGAATACGATTATTATCTTCAACAGTAATCTTAGGTTCAGATACCCCTAAGACGTTGACCCTGTTTTCTAACGTTTTGGCTGTGGCTTGAACAGCCTTATCGTCTATCTTATCACCCTTTTGTAATGGATTAACTTGGTAAAGTACCTCAAATCCACCTTGAAGGTCCAAGCCTAAACGAACGTCTTTAATTACATTCTTGTAAGTTGCTGCCATGCCAGCAAAAAGCAACACAACAAGTAACAAGAATGCAATTATTCTACTGTTTTTCTTCACATGAACACCTCATTATTTACTTATGTAAATAGCATACTTGATTTTTCAAATGAACTGCAAGCTAAAACCAAACGTTTCGGTTTGTTCTTACACTGCACTTCAATTGAATGAACCTATATAGCTTACTACATCCTTACTCAGCTTTCAAAAATTCGAACAATACTTTGTGTGATGCATAGCGTGTACAATTGATTAAAATCAACATTAAATCACGTTAATACTATGCAAAACCTTATAAAATCGTATTCCAATATTGAATTATACACGCTCCTACACTAATTTAAAACAACTTTTCATGCATTTAAAGTAATTCAAACAAAATTAAAACATCCTAAAACAATCTATATCGGATCGCTTTAGGATGTTTATTGGGTTAATCTATGTACAGGTAATTCGCTTACGCTTGCCTATACTATGTCATACTAACATTAATTAGTCTGGATTAACTTGTTTTACAGCACCTTTTTCAAATGTGATTTGAGTGCCTTTGTCGTTAACTGAAATGACAACTGTTGTTTCATCAACTGCACGTACGACACCTTTGATGCCGCCGATTGTTGTTACGTGTTGTCCTGATTCCAAACGGTTCACCATTTCACGGTGTTCCTTTTGACGCTTTTGTTGTGGTCTGATCATGAAGAACCACATTAAAGCTAATAATGCAATAGGTAAAATAAGACCGGTTAAATTCACAAACATTACTCCTTTAATTAAAAGTTTTTAGGATTTTCTTCATTCAATCCATATTGTTCAAAGAATTCCTCTTTAAAATCTAAAAGACGATCCTCCCGAATGGCCTGTCTGATATCCTCCATTAATTTTAACAGAAAATATAAGTTATGATAAGTAGTTAGGCGTATACCAAAAGTTTCTTCTGCTTTTATTAAATGACGTAAGTAAGCTTTTGTATAGTTACGGCATGTATAACAATCACAATTTTCATCAAGCGGACTTAAATCGTCTGCATATTTTGCATTTTTAATAACCACACGACCATTAGAAGTCATACATGTACCATTTCGTGCTATACGTGTTGGTAATACGCAATCAAACATATCCATACCACGAATACTACATTCGATTAAAGCATCTGGTGAGCCGACACCCATTAAATAACGTGGTTTATCCTTAGGCATGAATTGTTCAGTAAATTCAACCATGTCATACATGACTGGTTTAGGTTCACCCACAGATAATCCGCCAATCGCATAGCCAGGAAAATCTAACTTCACTAATTCTTCAGCGCTTTGCTGACGTAAATCTTTATATTCTCCACCTTGGATAATTCCGAATAAAGCTTGGTCTTCTGGTCGTTTATGTGCTTTCAGACAACGCTCTGCCCATCTTGTTGTTCTTTCGATAGAGTCTTTGACATATTTATATTCAGCAGGCATTGGCGGACATTCATCAAATGCCATCATAATATCTGAACCTAAATCATTTTGAATCTCTGTCGCTTTCTCAGGACTCAAGAATAATTTAGAACCATTTTTATGATGTCTGAAATGAACACCTTCTTCTGTGATTTTACGTAAATTACTTAAACTGAATACTTGGAAACCACCTGAATCGGTCAGAATTGGGCCGTTCCAATTCATAAATTTATGCAAACCACCCGCGCGTTTAATAATGTCATTACCGGGTTGCAACCATAAATGGTATGTGTTGCCTAAAATGATTTGTGCATTAATTTCCTTTAGTTCTTCAGGACTCATAGTTTTAACGGTAGCTTGTGTTCCTACTGGCATAAACATAGGTGTTTCAAATGAACCGTGCGGTGTATGCACGATTCCTAACCTTGCACCGGATTGTTTACATGTTTTGATATGTTCATAAGTTACTGCAGGCATAACTTTTTCACGACTCCCTTAAATAATTAACATTGCATCACCAAAGCTGAAAAATCGATATTTCATTTCGACAGCTGTTTGGTACGCATTTAAAATATATTGTTTTGAACTGAATGCTGAAACTAACATGACAAGTGTGGACTTCGGCAGATGGAAGTTCGTAATTAAAGCATCAATAGCTTTAAACTCAAAGCCTGGATAAATAAAGATATCCGTCCATCCGCTTTGTGCTGTAAATTGGTCATGGTCTCTGCGAATCGTTTCTAATGTTCTTGTTGATGTGGTACCAACTGAAATAATACGATGTCCTTTTTGTTTTGTTTCATTTAACAAATCAGCTGTAGCTTGAGACATCTGATAATATTCACTATGCATTTTATGATCATCTATATTATCAACGCTGACAGGTCTGAAGGTACCTAAACCGACATGCAATGTTACAAATGCAAGGTTCACTTGTTTCACTTTTAATTGTTCTAACAGCTCATCTGTAAAGTGTAAGCCGGCTGTTGGTGCAGCGGCAGAACCTGTTTCTTTCGCATAGACTGTTTGATAGCGATCTGGATCATCTAAACGTTCTTTGATGTAAGGCGGTAATGGCATTTCACCTAATTCATCTAAACGTTCTTGTAAAATACCTTCGTAATATAAACGCATAATGCGTCCGCCTTGTTCTAATTCCTTAATACATTCTGCGATGATTTTCCCTTCACCAAATGATAATTTTTGGCCCACTTTGATACGTTTCGCAGGCTTCAATAATACTTCCCAATCATTACCTTCGATTTGTGTCAGCATCAACATTTCTACTTTAGCTTTTGTATCTTCTTTTAAACCAAATAAGCGCGCAGGCATGACTTTAGTATCGTTTAAGACAAGCGTGTCACCTGGATTAAAATATTCAATAATGTCTTTAAAATGACGATGTTCAATGTCGCCATTCTTTCTATTTAATACTAATAAACGACTTGTATCTCTATCTTTTAACGGCGTTTGTGCGATTAGTTCTTCCGGTAAATGATAATCAAACTCTTCAATATTCAAAATTGTCCCTCTTTCCATGTTCAGTGCCAAAGTGTTCATAAGCTAGGGGTGTCGCTTTTCTTCCTCTCGGTGTGCGTTCTAAAAAGCCTTTTTGAATTAAGAAAGGCTCATAAACATCTTCGATTGTAATACGTTCTTCACCGATAGAAACAGCGATTGTGTCTAAACCGACAGGTCCCCCATTATATTGATTAATAATACAGCGCATCATTTTATGGTCGATGTAATCTAAACCATAATCATCCACTTGTAGAAGTTGTAATGCACGTTTTGTTGTTTCAATATATATTTTGTCGTCTTCATTGACTTGTTGGAAATCTCGAACGCGTTTAAGAAGACGGTTGGCAATACGTGGTGTACCTCTACTACGTTTCGCAAGTTCTGCAGCGCTCTCTTCATCAATTTCTGTTCCTAGTACTTCTGCAGTTCGCTTAATAATATCTTCTAGTTCATCCTCATTATAAAACTCCAAACGTAAATGAACACCAAAGCGATCACGTAAAGGGCCCGTTAAGCTGCCGGCTCTTGTCGTTGCACCTACTAATGTAAATGGAGGCAAATCAATACGAATACTGCGCGCTTCTTCTCCTTTGCCGATCACGATATCTAAATAGAAATCTTCCATTGCAGGATATAAAACCTCTTCAACTACACTGCTTAAACGATGAATTTCATCAATAAACAAAACGTCACCTGGTTGCAAACCTGAAAGGATTGCTGCTAAATCACCAGGTCGTTCTATTGCTGGTCCAGTGACTGTTCTGATGTTTACACCCATTTCATTCGCAATGATGTTTGACAAGGTTGTTTTACCAAGTCCAGGGGGGCCGAATAATAAAACATGATCTAATGGCTCCTCACGCATCTTTGCTGCTTTTATAAAGACTTCTAAATTAGCTTTAATTGATGCTTGACCGATATATTGTCTTAGTAAATGTGGTCTCAATGATAATTCAAAAGAATATTCATCATCATGGACCGTTTGATCTACCATTCTGTCATCCATTGTGTCCCCTCCTTTTGACTTATTTTTAAGAAACTAATATTTTCAAACCTGCTTTAACCGCTTCATCCACAGATTCAAACTGCTCTGTACTCAATTTCTTTTCAACTTTTTTCAATTCACGCTTAGAATAACCTAATGCTTCTAATGCAAGCAAGGCTTCTTCTAGGACTGGTGAATTGCCGGATACAGTTGTATCAGGTTGCTGTAATAAAGTATCTGCACTTTCATCTGTGATTTGAACTTTACCTTTTAAATCTAAGATGATTTGACGTGCGGTCTTCTTACCGATACCTGGGAATTTTGTTAAATACGCTTCATTTTCATTTTCTATACCGATTTTCACTTCATTAGGCGTACTTGCAGCTAAAATTGCCAATGCCGATTTTGGACCAATACCTGTCACTTTATTCAAGCTTAAAAACATTTCTTTTTCTTCTTCTGATATAAAACCATACAACAACTGTGCATCTTCTCTAACAACTAAAGACGTGTAAATTACTACTTCTTGTTGAAATGAAGATTGAAAACGATAAGAGTTCGGTGTTTGGATTTCATAACCGACACCATTCGTTTCCACCACCACGTGCGTTGGGAACAATTGTGTTAATTGACCTTTAATATATGCGTACACGCCGTCACTTCCTTACATTGACATACTGATTATTTCTACTTTATAAACATTTTCAATGTTTCGTAATGCAAAAATCACATCTTCAATCGAAGTCTGACTGCCTGCAGTATTTAAAGACAATGTGATTGTTGCTTTATCTTCCATCGGAATACTTTGATGAATCGTTAAAACAGACATGTGAATTTGAGAAATCGTATTAAGAACTTGTGCAAGCATACCAACCTTATCATGTACATAAAGAATGATAGTGAATTCTCTTGTATCTTCTACCTTTTCATCAATTGGAAAGATAGTATCTTTATACTTGTAAAAGGCACTACGAGATAAACCGTATTGTCTGACTGCTTCATAAATAGACAAATGCGGATTTTCTTTTAATGCATCTTTAATTTGCAATGTTTTAATGACAGACTCTGGAAGTACATCTTCTCGTATCAGATAGAACTTTTTCACTTGTTTATCGTTCACTTAGACACCTCTATTCAACGAATTCAAATTCTCCGCCTAAAATTCTTACGATATCTCCATTTTTCGCACCACGTTCTCTTAATGCATCATCAATACCCATTGAACGCATTTGACGCGCAAAACGTCTAACTGCCGGGTCACTATTGAAATCAGTCATATGGAACATTCTTTCAATTGCTTTACCGCTGACCACAAATGCTGCATCATCATCACGTGTAATTGTGAATGCATCTTGTGATGGTGTGTGTTTGTATAATACACGGTTCACACCTAATGCTTCATCATCTTCTTTAGAGAAATCAACATCTTTATACTCTTCTAGTTTATCAGCAATCGCATAAAGTAATTGATCAAGGTTTTCTCGTGTATAAGCAGAAATTGGAATAATCTGTACATCGTCACCAACTTCAGACTTAAAGAGTTCTAAATTATCTTGCGCGTCTGGCAAGTCCATTTTATTTGCGACGATGATTTGTGGACGATCTTCTAAACGTTGACCGTAAGATTTCAATTCATTGTTAATAGTTTGGTAATCTTCATAAGGATCTCTGCCTTCTGATCCACTCATGTCAATCACATGTACAATGACTTTAGTTCTTTCGACATGACGTAAGAATTGATGTCCTAAACCAACACCCTCTGAAGCACCTTCAATTAATCCAGGTAAATCAGCCATAACAAAGCTACGACCGTCAGGTGTTGAAACAACACCTAAATTTGGTTTAATCGTTGTGAAATGGTATGCTCCGATTTTAGGCTTTGCTTTTGAGACTGTTGAAAGCAATGTAGATTTACCCACACTTGGGAAACCGACTAAGCCAACATCTGCCATTAATTTTAATTCCAATGTGACTTCAATTTCTTCACCAGGTTCACCATTTTCACTGAAATCAGGTGCTGGGTTTCTTGGTGTTGCAAATCGAGAGTTGCCTCGACCGCCACGTCCACCTTTAGCGACAACGGCACGTTGTCCATTTTCTACTAGGTCAGCGATGACTTCATCCGTTTCAACTGCTTTAATAATTGTGCCTGGTGGGACTCTTAATACTAAATCTTCCGCATTTCTACCATGCATGTTACTACTTTGGCCGCCTTCACCACGTTTGGCTTTGAATTGACGTTGATATCTGAAATCGAGTAATGTACGTAACCCTTCGTCTACTTCAAAAACTATAGATGCACCGCGACCGCCGTCTCCGCCTGCCGGGCCTCCGAAAGGAACATATTTCTCTCTTCTATATGCAGTGATACCGTTACCGCCATCGCCTGCTTTTAATAATATTTTAACTTGATCGACAAACATGTTTCTCACCTCTTTTATATATATTTTCTAATGCAATATCTAGATTATTATATCATTCTTTATGTACGCTTAGAAATAAAGACAAAAATAAAACACCAGAAGTTAAACTTCTGGTGTTGCGTCAACAAAAATTACTCAGCTGCAGCGTATACTGAAACTTGTTTTTTGTTACGGCCTTTGCGTTCGAATTTAACAACGCCGTCAATTTTAGCGAATAATGTGTCATCGCCGCCGCGACCTACATTTTCACCAGGGTAGATTTTAGTTCCGCGTTGACGGAATAAAATTGATCCACCTGTTACGAATTGTCCGTCAGCACGTTTAGCGCCAAGACGTTTAGATTCAGAGTCACGTCCGTTTTTAGTAGAACTTACCCCTTTTTTCGATGCGAAGAATTGTAAGTTTAATTTTAACATCTGGATACACCTCACTTATAATTTAATTTTATATTATCGTGGTACTCGTCTTCAATAGTTTGAAGTGATACGAGCATTGCTTGCAAAATCAATTGCGCTTGTTCATCGTTTACGTTTACACTTCTGAGATGGAAATAGCCTCCATCATCGTCATAATCTATGTCAGGTCTTTCAGATGTTAATCCGAGGATAGCATTGACACTTCCGAATAAAACCGCTGAAGTGCCAGCACAGACAATATCATGACCATACTCGCCATGTTCAGCATGACCATCCATGATGACATCTGTTACTTGACCCTCTTCATTAAACGAAACGTCTATCTTAATCATGATTAAGCGTTGATTGCGTCGATTGTTAATTTAGTGTATGGTTGACGATGGCCTTTTTTACGTTTATAGTCTTTACGACGTTTGTAAGTAAATACAGTGATTTTTTTACCGCGACCTTGTTTGTTTACTGTAGCTGTTACTGTCGCACCTTCAACTGTTGGCGCACCAACTTTGACTGCGTCTCCACCTACAAATAAAACTTTGTCAAAAGTGAAAGTGTCACCTTCGTTTACATCTAATTTTTCAACGTAAATTTCTTGACCTTTTTCTACTTTAATTTGTTTACCGCCTGTTTCGATAATAGCAAACATACTTTGCACCTCCTATAAAATAAGTCACGCCATATATAGGTGATACACTTGGTATACTTAAACCTATATTTGAGCGGTTGTATGTAGCTATAAACTACTCAACTGCTAAAGCTTACCATCCCTAGGCTTTCCTGTCAATTGGCAAATCTAATTTTTTGATTAATTTTTTAATCAAGCTAAAAACAATCACCAATAACAGTAAATTTACGAAAGCGGTTGGTAATAATCGGAATAATAAAAAGTCCAAAATATTAAATTTAATTAATCCTAACAAACCATAAATTAATGCTTGGTAAATTTCAAAGATGATTGTAAACAGCCAAACACCAATGAATACCATCGTATGATCTCGATAGTATACTTTGAAAAAGAAATCCATCAAAATCACAAATAATAAATAACCAAATGTATTTAAACCATAGATTGTTCCATAATAAAAATCAGTAGTTAATCCGAAAATTATCGCAAGTACAACTGCGATACTTGGTTTTTTATAGATGGTAATAATCAACAAATACATCAGCAATAAATGCGGTACGAAGATAATCCCTCTTCCACCGATTTGCATCGGTATCACTAAAGCGATTAATGAATCAAGATAGAACAATACAGCCCCAATTAAAAAATAGTAAAACGCACGCATTATTCATCACCGCTTTCATCAGGAAGTGTTTTCGGATCGCGTTGTGCAACATAAACATGATCTAAGTCACTTAAATCTGCCGCTGTTTTTACTCTCACTTCTTTTGAAAGCCCATATTGATCATTTTCTACTTTAGTAACTTCACCGATATATAAGTTGCTTGGTATTTGATTCGCTAAACCACTTGTCACAACTTTATCGCCTTTTGCGATTTTATCCTTATTATCAATATCACTGATAACTAATTCATTTGTTTTTCTATCATAATGGTTAATCAACCCGAAGATTTTTTTAGAATCATGTTGAATATTAACTGAAAGTTTACCATTACGAGATGAAGTTGAAAGCAAATCTACTTGAGCAGAAAACTGATTGACTTTGACAACTCTGCCGACTAACCCTTCAGCTGTAATAACAGCTTGGTTTTGTTTGATTCCGGCTTTTTTCCCTTTATCAATAATCGCTTTATTCATCCATTGGTCTGGATTTCTAGCAATTACTGTTGCGCTGAGAGGTTCGTATTTAGAGATGTCTTTAATATCTAATTCTTTACGAAAACCTTCATTTTCCGCTTTCAATCTCTCATTTTCTGCCTCTAATTGTTTGATTTTATTTTTATCCTCTTTTGATGTTTTTCCATTGAATAAACCGTCAATTGAACCTGTTACTATATGTAATGGATAAGATAATACGCGTTGAGGAACGGACACGGTATCACCGACATATTGTTCCACAGGCGATTGGTGATGTGATCTGATCGATAACCCTATTAACGATATAAATAGAATCAGGGAACAGAAAATAACAATCAATTTGTTATTTTTAAAAAACTTGGACAACCTGAACACCTCTATTAACTCAATTTTTCATATCTCACTATATTTTATATTATTATACACCTTAGTTAAAGTGCCAACTGTACCTGGCAAAAAATACTTAAAAAAAGAGCATCAGCAATTCATTTGAAATCGGCTGATGCCCAAAAAACATCTTCATTTTATTTTAATTAAAAATCAGCTGTAAATGTTCATATACACTGTCTAAGTCTGAATCATTATTTCTTGTTGCTGTCTTCTTTTTCATCTTCTTTATACAGGGTTTCTTCTTTTCTCCAGTTCTCAAACAGCTTTTGCGCTTTTGATTGTTCAGCAGCGTTTTTTCCATTTGTTTGTTTACTCATTAAAGAACACCAAACCTCTCTATCAATGATTCAACACAAGGGTAACGTAAGACTGTATTATTTTCAAGATAATGCACTATAGAAACAACTCGATTTATTTAAAATAAGCTACAGGGTGCATTTGTATATTTTGCTGCATCGCTTGTAAGTCTTGATGCAGTTCAATTTCCGTTGCGTAAATACGTAATTCATCAGAACCGAATTTGTACATGATAAACTGATTGCCACGTTGCCCAATTAAATAATTTTCATTATAGCCCATTCTGCTTAATCCGCTGACATCCATAAACTCTTCTTTATTCAACATGTTAAAGATGTTCTTAGTCTGACTTGCGGGCATATTATTCAAAATATCATTTTTTTCTACAACATAACGTTGGCCAGGTTTGAAATCTTCAATTGGTACATTACCGCCTTGATAAGATGAATAGGTAGTTTTATTGCTGATTGGATTCCATTCTTGTTCTTTTAAAAACGGTGCATATTTCAACGCAAAAAAGACAATTACAATGATGCATCCGACTGCTATAATATTTTTAATGATGTTAAATAGAAAACGCATCCTCACACCGTCCCATTCTTAATGATTTCATTGTACGCTTTTTTACGAGAATTTTCATCAGACTAGAGAACGACACTTGATTTAAATCCCAAGACCGATGCATCCACAATACATTTCAGTTACACTATATGTAAAGGAGTTGCAGCCATGTCAATTTTAACAATTATTTTACTCGTATTATTGATTGGTCTACTCTTCAGAGTAGGTGTTTCATTACTACGTTTTATCATAAAAATTGCGATTTTCGCTTTAATTATTTATTTAGCTTATCAAGGGATTATGTGGATTCTGAACTATTTTCAAATGCATCCATTTTAAATCAAAGCATATTTACTATATTCCGATAACACCTTCATGTCGTGTTATCGGTTTTTTAATCATCAAAATACCCCGCTTCAACCAAACTCAAATACTTCGCATCTCCAATAATTATATGATCAAGCAATTCAATGCCAAGCACTCTGCCACACTCTTGCAATCGTTTTGTTGTATGAATATCTTCTTTTGAAGGTGTTACATCTTATCAAGAGTAAATTACAAAAGAATCATTTAAATCAATACTTTCACTTTGAATACATGTATTTGAAGTGGAAGGTACTTATTTCAAAAATAGTAAAACCTGTATCTTAAATTACTTAATAGTAACATAAGATACAGGCTGATTTTTTATTCATTGTTATTTATACTAAAGCACCCGATAGCTCTGAAAACAATCACAAATTCAACTTTTCAAAGCCACAGCTTTAAGTTATTTTGTCCAGACAACCCCCATTGCCCAACCCATTTTATGGAATTGGCATCCAGGCAACAACTTTTCATATAAATCGTAATAATTTTGTTCAGATAGGTACTTATCTGAAGCTAAATGCTCAAGCCATGATTTAGATGTGTTGTGATTATAAATTCTAATCGCATTTTTTATTCCAAATTTGAAACAATGCGGTAAAAACTCTTGGATTGCCCCTAATTTATAAACATAGGTAGGCGGTGTCTCGACTTCAGATACATTATCAAGAATAACTATTCTTCCTTCCTCATTCAACAGTTCCTTCATTTGCTGTATTACGCTGGCTATATCATCCAAATGATGAAAGGTTGTTCGGCTTACAATAAAATCAAACTTCTCATTAAAATTAAGTTGTTCTGCATTCATATTCAGATAGACCGTATTTGTTAGTTGACGTTTAGATTTGGCAAGATCGAGCATTTGATTAGAAATATCAATCCCTACCACTTCATCATAATAACTTGCTAATTTCTCCACTAACAAACCCGAGCCACATCCGATATCTAATGCTCTGCCTTTCTTTGGAGACATATTAGACACAAAGAATGAATAATCATTCAAAAGCTCATTCACGAAATCGTAATCTTCTGCAACCTTATCAAACTGTGATTCTATTGTATTCAAAAAGATCCCCCATTCCTACTTTATCGACATTCTTTCATTACTTACCACTTTAGATGTTTTTTCGTTGGGGATAAAACTTCCCTTTAGACAATTTTATCCAAAGACAATACAACAGTGCAACTTTATTAAAGTCACTGTCCTTTATCGCAGCCTTTACTTTTTAGTAAAGACAGTGGCTTCTCTTATCAAGTTTCAAAACATATTATTTTGAAGAAAACGTCCATCTGAAGTGTCAAGTGCAAAATTACATATAAAGGTTTATTCTAAAATGAAAAGATGATACAATCATATTCAGTTACATAAGGAGGTTTCAATTATGTGCACCAGTATCGCAGTAGTAGAAATTACTTTATCTCATTCATAATGAAAAAAATGGAAAGGAGATAAAAGTATGGGTACTTTTTCTATATTTGTTATTAATAAAGTTCGTTATCAACCAAATCAAAATTAATTGGTTATAATGAACGCTTAATGTCAGTTCATTATAACCAGTAAGGAGAAGGTTATAATGAACCAGAAAAACCCTAAAGACACGCAAAATTTTATTACTTCTAAAAAGCATGTAAAAGAAATATTGAATCACACGAATATCAGTAAACAAGACAACGTAATAGAAATCGGATCAGGAAAAGGACATTTTACCAAAGAGCTAGTCAAAATGAGTCGATCAGTTACTGCTATAGAAATTGATGGAGGCTTATGTCAAGTGACTAAAGAAGCGGTAAACCCCTCTGAGAATATAAAAGTGATTCAAACGGATATTCTAAAATTTTCCTTCCCAAAACATATAAACTATAAGATATATGGTAATATTCCTTATAACATCAGTACGGATATTGTCAAAAGAATTACCTTTGAAAGTCAGGCTAAATATAGCTATCTTATCGTTGAGAAGGGATTTGCGAAAAGATTGCAAAATCTGCAACGAGCTTTGGGTTTACTATTAATGGTGGAGATGGATATAAAAATGCTCAAAAAAGTACCACCACTATATTTTCATCCTAAGCCAAGTGTAGACTCTGTATTGATTGTTCTTGAACGACATCAACCATTGATTTCAAAGAAGGACTACAAAAAGTATCGATCTTTTGTTTATAAGTGGGTAAACCGTGAATATCGTGTTCTTTTCACTAAAAACCAATTCCGACAGGCTTTGAAGCATGCAAATGTCACTAATATTAATAAACTATCGAAGGAACAATTTCTTTCTATTTTCAATAGTTACAAATTGTTTCACTAAATTAAAGTAATAAAGCGTTCTCTAATTTCACAAGAGGACGCTTTATTCTTCCCAAAAATTGTTCAATATTTATCAATAAATCAGTAGTTTTAAAAGTAAGCACCTGTTATTGCAATAAAATTAGCCTAATTGAGAGAAGTTTCTATAGAATTTTTCATATACTTAACGAGTGCTTTCACCTTTGAATATAGTCCTTCCCACTTATCATCACACTCTCCCCGATAGCCTTTTCTAGCTATATCCAGTAAAGTTACATGCTCTTTAGGTAAAAGAGGTATAGCCCATTCTGCAGCGACATCTTTCGAGGTAATTTCACCAGTAGTCACTGTTTGCCACATTCGAGCTAGGGTTAAAATTACATTACGCTCATCACCTTTTATCCCCTCAATTAGTTCTGGCAAAGAATCCTTAATTGCTCTTCGAATATCTGTCAAAGGTACGGAGACAAGTATACTTGAAGAATCAGGACCAAATAGAGAAATACTATTCTTTCTTGCTTGTGCTAAAACAATAGCCAAATCAGGATCATAGCTTGGTTCCTGAATTTGTCCATTCTCAAATTCACCCCTGAGCCACTCACCGTATATAAATTCTCTTTTTGGAGGATATTGCCAAGGGACAACTTCACTCCTATTTATAACCGTAACTTCAAGTGGTCTAACAGAATCCGTATTTCCAATCTTTCCTGATATAGTCATTAGTCTTTCTGTTAGTTTTTTTCGAGTTAATTGAGGTAAACTATGATTCACGACGACTAGAACATCTACATCGCTGTTAATGCGTAAACCACCATTTACTGCTGAACCAAATAGATATACTCCAACTATTGAACTTCCAAATAAATCTTTTACGATTTTTAATGTTTGAATCGCTTGATTTGGTATTTTTCCGTTAATCAAATTGCTCATGATTTCACCTCGTTGATTATGTTCATATAAAGTTTATATTGATACTCAATTTACTTACCCTAGATTGGACATATACTTAAATTACTGTTCAATAAAGCTGACCGTTAGCGTTTAAGTACATCCTTTCACAATTTGTCTACAGATTAATAATTATTCTTTATTATACAGATCTCCATATAATTTTTGAA
>NZ_KV808481.1:0-20862 GCF_001812305.1 Staphylococcus sp. HMSC056G08 | reverse complement strand
AATATAAATAAGTAAGAGGGCGGATTTGAAGATAACTTCAAAATACCGCCCTCTTTTTGATACATTTTTTATTCTGTTGCTAAAGGATTTTCAACTTTTACATACGTATAGTCATGTGCTTCATCTTCTAAGCGCATAGTAGTAACACATTTATAATCAATCGTTTCAGCAAAGAATGTGTGTTTGATGTCAGCTAAACGTTCATTATCAATCGTATGATCTGCTTGCATTTGATTGAATTTCTTTTGTGTAATCTGTTTAACAACATCCCATAATTTGTTTTCTGATATCACGCTTTCTTGTGTATGTTGCGCGATTGTTAAAATTAGCTCTCCAAGATGGTTTTGGATAGTTGAATAGAACGCCTTGTTGAATACAGAAGTTGATTTGCTAGTTAAGATACGTGATTTTTCATGGAAATGTTCTGTTGAGAAACCACTGTCGTTGAGTTGTTGTTCATCAATACGTAAACCTTCATAGTCACGAATGAACATATGATTTAAGCTGCCATCTTCATTGAATGAAGACACTGCATTTTGTAAATGTGCTTCTAAAGCAATACCATATTTCACCATTAATGGAATCACAATATCGACTAATGCTTGCGCATATTCAGCAAGCCAAGCTTCTGAAGCAGCTTCAAAAGATTCTGTTTGCTTCGCATTTTGATAACGTTCAATTAACGAGTTTATCACTGCAATTTCAGCGTTAGGATTACTAACTACTAAACTTGATGGAATGATGTTAATAGTATCAGGTGCTGTTAAGTGATAAACATTTTCTCTTAAGAGTGAACCAAGCTGTTCACTGCGTTCTGTTTGATAGTCGCCTTGATCTTGTTTGTGATAGAAATGAATACCCGCTAGTTCAGAAATTCCAGAAGCTTGAATATCTTTAAATAAAGGGTCTTCAGTCAATATTTGGTTAACGATATGCGTCACAAGTGGACCATTAAATGTGGTTTGTTCTGACAATGTTCGAATCTCTCCGGTAATATGCACATTGGTTGAGAGTTTGACATGCGGTGTTGTTTCTGGCCATTTCGGCATTAAAGTTCTAAATGACAGTCCCGCATAATAAGATGTTTCGTAAGGGATTGTCTTAATTTGACCTGTATCAAGTTCTTGTGCATAGTCATGTTCTAAAATCTCATCATATTGCCAAGGATGTAACACAATCATGCTGTAATGATTGTGTTCATCTGAAGGGATTGCTTGGTTAAAGGCACTTTCTAAACCTTCGAAGTTTTTAAAGAGCGTTTCATTATATGTATGCTCAAGTGTTTGTGTACGAACGAGGTCATTGTGTACCGCAATCCATTTTAATGCAATGGGTTGTTGGAATTCAGAAGAATATTGAATGTTTTCTTGTGGTGTTAAGCCTTTGCGTAATTTGGCACCTGGGTGAAGCGGGTGACCTTCAATGACTGATTGTTCAGAACGTAAATAACTATCTGATGCGTGTGCGATAATATCGAACATAGCACGTGTATCATCTTTTAAAGTGATATGTTGATAGCTGAGTGCGAGTGCCATATTGGCTACACTATTCATCATATCGTCACTGAATTGATCACTTGCTGGTCCTTTGAATTTAGGTGCTTCTGTTAAAATCACTTCTAATACTTCTTCTGGATGCATAATGCGTTGGTGTGTCTCTGGTTTATCCATTTCTGTGAAATAAAATGGACCATCCATATCAATACGATCAAAAGCATGAAATCCTGAAATTGGCGCATAGAGTGTCAGTCTAGATGTCGGCCAATCCATCTTCATGACTTTGCCTGTGTTCGATGATAACTCAAAAGGTAAATCTGTATTATTTATAATTTGTGCTTGTCGGCCTTGATTGACCATATTTTCTCGATAAATTGAAACGACTAAACGTTTCGTAACCAAGTCTCTTGCAGTTAGTAAAATAGCTTTAAATTGCTCAGCCCATTGTGGATGGGATGCAGAAAGGTAATCATAAGCAGATTGTTCTTCTGCTGTGAGCTTTATAGGTTGTTCATTTGTTTGTTGTAATATATTTTCCATAATACACCTCTTATTTAATTATTTTACAAAACAACTAAAGATTTGTATAATCCATCATATCGGTAATGATAATCATTATCAATTAAAAAGACAGGTGGAATAAAAAATGGCAAAATATTTTTTCCCAAGTTCATTCCTACTGTTTTTGGGGAATTGGATCGGACAAATCGCATTAAATTGGTATGTATACGAACAATATCACAATGCTTTTTATTTGGGATTGGTCAATTTCGTCAGACTGATACCAATCTTATTTCTAAGTATCTGGGCAGGGGCTTTAGCTGATAAATTCGATAGAGGGAGATTAATTCGAATAACTGTCACAGGTTCTACAACTTTAACAGCAATCTTATGTTTGTTGAGCTTTGAATACAGGGAATTACCTATATATATTATTTTGATTTATGCTTGTTTAAGGGGCATACTTAATGCTGTAGAGACACCTGTCAGACAGGCGATTTTGCCTGATTTATCTGATAAAATCAGTACAGTCAAAGCAGTATCGTATCATTCGTTTATCATTAATATTTGTCGATCAATCGGACCAGCGATTGCAGGGGGCATTATCGCAGTGTTGAATGTGAAATATGCATTTTTAGCACAAACCTTGGTTTACATAGGTGCTATGCTGTTATGCTTGCCACTTCATTTCAAAGTCGCTTCAGCTTCAGATGAAGAAGGTGCAGCACGTTTCTCTGCAACGGTCGTCAAAGATTATTTTAAAACACATGGACAAGGACTCCATATCTTTATTACGTCATTGTTGATTATGGCCACTGGCTTCTCTTATACCACCTTATTACCGGTATTAACCAGTTTGAATTTTCCTGGTCAGGCTTCAGTCTTTGGCATCGCAATGACCTTCAGTGCTATCGGTGGTATTACCGCAACGTTATTATTGCCGCAGATACTGAAATTATTTTATTCAATTAATGTATACTATTTAAGTTCTATCCTGTTTGGTATCGCATTACTGATGGTAGTTATGCCGAATACAATTCTGCTGTTCGGCTTTATCTTTTTAATCGGTTTATTTAGTCAATGTGCACGGACAACGAATCGTGTATATTTTCAAACACATATTGAACCTGAAAGACGTGGCAGAATTTTAAGTATTGTGATGATGGATCGCGGCATGATTCCATTAGGTGCAGTTATTATGAGTGCATTAACAGAACTTATCGGCATTGTACCGACATTTATTACAATGGGTCTTAGTACATTACTCATTGCAGCACTCTTTTATGGGATGAAAGAACTTAAGAATAGAGGAAGTGTAATATGAGACAAACAACATTACAACAAGCAGATATCAATATGCAGCATCGTGTATTCAACGCCATGATTAAAGAACACATTTTTAACGAAGGCACACGTATTACGAAACAAAATCATCGGTTAGAAGTTCAATATCAAGGTAAAGTACTCTCAGTCAGCATTAATGGTGTATATGCATTTGAACGCTATCAAATGCAAGGGCCGCTGGAACTGCAAGAGGGAGACAAACAACAGACGATAGCATCCTTAGAACAACTAATCGACACGCTAGAACAAGATTTTGACGTAGTGTTCCCGACTCGTTTAAAACAAGAGTTGATTCATAGTCGACGTGGCTTTGATTTAACTTATGCACAAATGGAGAAACGCCATCAGCTCATTCAAGATAGTATGAAATTTTCGAGAATGCCAGTGAGCTTGAATTATTTTGCTTGGATGTCGCATATGAATGCATTAGGTGAAATGGATGATTTATTATATTCAGAGAGTTTAGTTGTCGAAGGACATCCGACTCATCCATTATCCAAAACCAAACTGCCTTTAACGAACGAAGAAGTGATGCGTTATGCGCCAGAGTTCGAACAAATCATTCCATTAAAAGTCATGTTGCTGAGAAAAGAAGATGCAGTGACAACCAGCGCTTCTTCTGATCCTGATTTCATATTGAATGAAGTTCTAAAAGATGATAAAGCCCAATTGAAAGATTATGCGAAAGCGCTCGGTTATGATATCGATGACTTTGAAATTGTCATAATTCATCCATGGCAATATGAACATGTCATTGTAGAACAATTTAAAACTTGGATTCAGGAACAACGTTTAATACCGACACCCATCACTTTGAAGTCAAAGGCAACTTTATCATTTAGAACGATGGCGTTATTAGAGCGTCCTTATCATATTAAATTGCCAGTTCAAGTTCAGGCAACGAGTGCCATTCGTACAGTTTCTTCTGTTACGACAGTAGATGGACCGAAATTAAGTTATGAATTACAAGATATGTTGAACGTCTATCCGCAACTTAAAGTGGCGAGAGAACCGTTCGGCTTACATGCAGCTATTGAACCAGACCAAGCACGACAATTAGCTTATATTGTCAGAGAACGCCCGATGATTGATGGTGAAGGTGTAACTGTCGTAACCGCAAGTTTAGTAAATCAAAATCCTGTAGATGACATGAAAGTGGTGGACAGTTACTTAGAATGGGTTGATCGTGAAATTTCAGCACAATCAATCAAGCATTTCATGACAGTCTATGCACATACTTTAATCCCACCATTAATTGCCTATATCCAAGAGTATGGCATTGCGTTAGAAGCGCACATGCAAAATACAATTGTGAAACTTGGCAAGGACTATAAAATGGCCTTTATGGTCAGAGATTTAGGCGGCTCTCGTATAGATTTAGAAACGATGAAAGAGAAAATTCCAAATGTCAAAGTTGAGAATGAAAGCTTAATTGCGGAAGATATTGAAGCGGTGATTGCGAAATTTCAACACGCAGTCATTCAAAATCAAATGGGTGAATTAATTTATCATTTGAGTCAGCATGAGGATGTGACAGAACAAGAGTTGTTTACGATTGTTCAAGAAATTACACGCCATGCGATTGATCCGAATAAACCACATGCGACAGTCTTGAACCAAATTCTCTTTGGAACGACGATTACTGTGAAATCTTTATTAAGAATGCGCATGGAAGGCAAAGTAAAAAAATACGTAAATACGATTTTAGATAACCCATTGAAAGAAGGAGAGTGAACCCCATGGCTTATGTAGAAATAGATTTAGCCAAAATCCAATTCAATGCATTGATGTTGAAAGAAAAGCTGGCACAAAGAAATTTAGAAATGATGCCAGTGATTAAATGTATCGCTGGAGATAAGCTGATTGTTGAATCATTGAAAACACTTGGTTTTGATCAGATGGGTGACGCACGTATGGTCAATATTGACCAAATTCATGACGGTGCACTCTCTTATATGTTGATCCGCACGCCTAATCGCAGTGAATTAGAAGATTGTATTGAGAAAACTGATATTAGTATACAAACGGATCTTGAAACAATTCGCTTATTGAATGAAACTGCAAAATCAATGGGCAAAAAACATAAAATATTATTAATGGTAGATTGGAAGGACAGTCGTGAAGGTGTCTTAACGTATGACGTTGTTAAGTACATAGAAGAAATCATGTATATGTCTCATATATGTTTAACAGGACTGGCTTTTAATTTTATGTGCTTTTTAGATATTCCGCCGACTGAAGAAGATATTTTACGTATGAATCAATTTGTACAAACAGTTGAAAAAGAAATGGGTTATACTTTAAAAATGATTTCAGGTGGCAACTCAAGTGCGTTACCATTACTTGATTATTGTACGTTCGGCAGAATCAACCATTTAAGAATAGGTGAGTCATTGTTTCGCGGTATCAGTACAGTAGATCAAAAGCCGATTCATTATCTCTTCCAAAATGCGATTACTTTGAAAGCAGAAATTATAGAAGTCAAACCAAGAATAGATATTCAACATGATCGTTCATATTTACAGGCCATCTTAGACATCGGTCATATTGATACTGTGATAGAAGATATTACTCCTTTAAATGATCAAGTGAAAATTATGGGTGCGACAAGTGATCACCTCATGATTGATTTACAAAACACAGATTATTATCAAACAGGAGATATCATTGAGTTTACGCTAGGTTATAATGCATTAGCACAAAGTATGTATCAAAAGACGCTGAAACATGTGTATATCAGAGATGCTGGTGTACAAATTTTAGTGGACCATTTTGAAGTCAATCATGATCATGTTCAAATTAATCCTTGATAGATATAGGCAAAAAAATTGACAATATTGTAAACCGAACAAAATTTGTTCGGTTTTTTGTTTATTATTGCTAAAACCATGTTGACATTGAGAATCGTTATCAATAAAATAAAAAGTAAGATGATTGAATGAGCGATAAATGGGATATATCTAAATGGATGGTACGTAGATACATACGACCTTCATACATAACTTGGAACGAGAAAGATAACTGAGTTGACCTTCAGCTACATTTCATTTGTTGCCTCATAGAGCATCTAACAATATGAAGGAGTGGAAACATGAATAGATTAAAGTTTCTTGGTATTCTTATGTTAGTACTTGCTTTGACTGTCGTTGCGGCTTGCGGCAATAACAGCAAAGATAGTTCAAAAGAGTCTGATAGTAAATCTTCAGATGATACAATCGCAGTAAAAAATGAAGCGGGCACAACGAAAGTGAAAAAAGATGCGAAACGTGTCGTTGCTTTAGAATATTCATTCGTTGATGCTTTAGCTGCATTAGATGTGAAACCTGTAGGGGTTGCAGACGATAATAAAAAAGATCGTATTATCAAACCTATCCGTGAGAAAATCGGAAATTACGAATCAGTCGGTACACGTAAACAACCAAACTTAGAAGTAATCAGTAAAGAAAAACCTGACTTGATTATTGCGGATGCACAACGCCATAAAGGTATTTATAAAGAATTAAACAAAATTGCACCAACTATCTTATTACCAAGTTTTGATGGTGACTATGATGCAAACATCGAATCATTCAAAACAATCGCAAAAGCCTTGAATAAAGAAAAAGAAGGCGAAAAACGTTTAGACGAACATAATAAGAAAATGGATAAATACTCAAAAGATATTACTTTAGATAAAGACTTAGCTGCTTTACCTGCTGTATTAACTAAAACAGATATTATGGCGCACTCAGATAAATCTTATGTTGGTCAAGTGTTCCATCAATTAGGCTTTAAAGAAGCATTAAATAAAGATGTATCAAAAGATTTACCTAAATACCTAGATGGTCCATACTTGAAAATGAGTACGGAACAAATTGCGAAAGTAAATCCAAAACAAATGTTCATCATGATTGATGAAAAAGATAAACCATTATTAGAGAAACAACAAAATGACAAAGTATGGCAAACAATCGACGCAGTTAAACATAAACGTGTTTACACTGTAGATCGTAGTACTTGGTCTCGTTCTCGTGGTTTAATTTCATCAGAAGAAATTGCGAAAGAGTTAGTAGAACTATCTAAAGAACAAAACAACAAATAAGCGATTAAGATGATTAGAAGGGTGAATGGCTATGACAAACCAATCTAGCCACAGCCTTATTGAAAAGAAACAAAGAAAACGCACCACACTCCTCTTTATCGGGAGTGTGTGCTTTCTTTTTATCGTGATGTATTTCAATTTGACTGTCGGCACAACACATATGAAATTTAAAGATATTGCAGATTATTTAATATGGCATCATGACACGAAAAATACATTTATTATACATAATATCCGTATGCCAAGAATGGCAGGCGGGCTATTGATTGGTGCAGCTTTAGCAGTTGCTGGTTTATTTATGCAGGCAATGACGCGTAACCCATTGGCATCTCCGCAAATCTTCGGTGTGAATGCCGGAGCATCATTTATTATTGTTGTGATTACAGTCATCTTTCCGGTATTGACTTCAATTTCAACATTACTTGCGTTTATCGGCGCGTTTATTGGCGGTAGTATTGTTTATATGTTGTCTGACTCAACGAAAGGCATGACACCAGTCAAATTAGCTTTAGCTGGTATGACTGTTCATTTGTTCTTTACAAGTTTGACACAAGGTATCATTTTATTAAATGAAGATTCTACAACGACAGTTTATTTCTGGTTAGTCGGTACACTCTCAACATTGAAATGGGGAGATGTATTGTCTATCACACCATGGATTATCGGTGCGTTCATCGGTGCATTATTCATGGCACGTCAAATTTCAGTGTTAGAACTTGGCGATGAGTTAGCACGAGGACTAGGTCAAAACATTAAATTAACCCGATTATTGTTAGGGGTGTTGGTGGTAATTTTAGCCGGAGCATCCGTTTCAATTGCCGGACCTATCGGATTTATCGGTTTGATTGTTCCGCACATTGTAAAATATTATACTTCTCATAATTACTTTGTGATTATACCGCTGACGATGATTTTCGGTGCTGCCATTTTATTATTATCAGATGTCATCAGCCGTTTAATTGCATTTCCATTTGAGACACCGGTCGGTATTGTGACATCCTTCGTCGGTGCAGTTTACTTCTTAGGCTTAACATTGAGAGGAGTGAAACGAGTATGACAAGACATTTAGGGCGTAAATATATAATTGTGATTGCGATATTGATCGTCGTTTCCATCTTCTCATTATGTGTGGGTGCCGTATTTGTAAATCCGCTTCAAGCCCTCAAAGGCTGGATTATGCAAGATGACTTTATCGTCAATGAATACCGAGAACCAAGACTTTATGTCGGTTTATTAGTCGGCAGCAGTTTAGCAATTTCAGGTGCAGTAATTCAAGGTGTTGTACGAAATCCTTTAGCATCACCAGATGTTATCGGGATTACTAAAGGTGCGAGTTTAGCAGCTGTTTCAGTCTTGATTCTCTTCCCGAAAGCACCGATTTATGTATTGCCGGTTGCTTCGTTTATCGGAGCTTTAGTCATCAGCTTATTATTATCTTATTTAATCGCACGTAAAGAAGTCCAAGGTTCAAACTTAGCGTTAATCGGTTTAGCCATCGGTGCGATTTGTATGGCAATTGTGCAATACTTACTCATTCGATTCCCATTAGAAGCCAACTTAGCTTTAGTATGGTTAACAGGAAGTTTATTCGGACGTTCCATGGACCATGTGATTTCAATCTTGCCGTGGTTTATTGTGACCGTACCGCTTATCTTATTTTTTGCGCAACGTTTAGATATTATTCATTTAGGTGATCAAGTAGCGACTGCGCTTGGTACGAGAGTTCGTTCAGTTAAAATGGTAATGTTGATACTTGCGGTTATGCTGGCAGGTTCTTCTATTGCGGTTGTCGGCGGACTGAGTTTCTTAGGATTGATTGCACCACATATTGCACGTTCGATTGTCGGCCATAAACATATTCATATCATTATGATGTCTGGATTAGTCGGTGAGATTTTAATTATAGTCAGTGATACATTAGCACGCGGCATTCATCCGCCGTTAGACATCCCAGTCGGTGTGATTATTGCGATTGTCGGTGCGCCATACTTTATTTATGTTTTACGCAAAATGTAATAGGGAAATAGACAACTGTCTCTTATTAACATGAGAGGCAGTTTTTTTATGGGGAAGTTGGGGTATTAGAATTTGAAGGTGTTAAATTTATACAGATTTATGTATAAGTATTAAAATTCTTATTGCTTAACCATTACAATACGCTTATAATGTATTGTAATGAAAGGGAGAGACTATGGAAAAATATACAAAATCAGAAATCTTCAAGGGACGTTTGAAGTTCATTATCATGTCATTGCTCGGTATCATGTTGTTCTTAGTACCGGTGCCGGTGACACAAGACGGAAAGCAACAAACGACATTATTGGTAGCATTTTTAGCAGGTTGGTTGAAGGACGTATTAGGTCCAGCAATGCCGTATTTAATTTTAATTGTAATTACATTATCTGGTATTTTGACTTTATGCTGTTCGACTTTCTTAAAGAAGCGCTTAAAGTCTGATGGGTTATTGAATAATACGTTTAATGTGACGCCGATTTGGTTGGTTGTCAGATTATTAGCGGTAGTGTTTGCATGGATGACATTTTTACATATTGGTACAAAAGTGATTTATTCAGACGATACTGGAAATTTAATCTTTTCTAGTTTATTGCCGACGTTATTCTCAGTGTTCTTTTTTGCGGCACTCTTTTTACCGTTACTTATGGAATTCGGTTTATTAGAAATGTTAGGACCGATTTTCAGACCAGTCATGCGACCATTATTCACTTTGCCTGGCCGTTCTACAGTGGATAACCTTGCATCATTTATCGGTGATGGTACAGTTGGTGTTATCATTACAAGTAAGCAATATGATCAAGGCTTTTACTCTAGACGTGAAGCGACCGTTATTTCAACAACATTCAGTGTTGTTTCACTGACGTTTGCGATTGTAGTGGCTGAAACAGTAGGGATGCAGAATCATTTCTTCTATTTCTATTTAACAGTTATCGTTTCTTGTTTAGTTGCTGCAGTGATTATGCCGAGAATTTGGCCGTTACGCAGTGTACCAGATGAATATGCGGTTGAAAACAGTGAATATGCGAAAGATGAATCTAAACCTGAAGGCATATCAGCTTTCAAACATGGATTTAATCTAGCGACTGAAAAAGGAATCAAATCACCAGGCCTTTTGCAATTCTTTAAATCAGGGTTGGTCACTGTTGCAGATATGTGGTTCGCAATTTTACCAGTTGTTATGGCAATCGGGACACTTGCGACGATTATCGCAACATATACACCTGTCTTTGAGATTATTGGGAAACCTTTTGTACCGCTGCTTGAACTCTTACACATTCCTGAAGCAGAACGAGCATCTGAAACTATGTTGATTGGATTTGCGGATATGTTCTTACCTTCAATTTTAATTGATGGTGTGAAGAGTCAAATTACCTTATTTGTTGTCGGTGCATTGAGTATTTCACAATTGATTTACTTATCAGAAGTCGGTGGGGTTATCTTAGGTTCTAAGATTCCTGTCAGTGTCTGGAAATTATTTGTGATTTTCTTATTCAGAACGATTATCGTATTACCAATTATTGCTTTAATGGCACATTTATACTTCTAAATATAAAAGCTGAGTCTTGCAGTAGAAACTGCTCGACTCAGCTTTTTTTATTATTCTAATGTACCTAAAGATGACAACACACGAGATTTTACTACGTTGTTTCCGACAACAGGAGATTCTGATGAGGCATTTGACTCAGAAGATTTAGGGCGTTGATGTGCTTGTTTGAAAGCATCGCTATTCTTCCAATTTTCAAAATCATCTTGAGATGCCCACCATGTTGAAACATGCATGAACTCAGTATCTTTTTGACCACCTTCTACTAAAGAAACTTCAACACGATGAAATCCTGGCATTTCTTTTAATTGAGGGTTGGAAGTAAAGCGACCTGCCATTTTTTCAGCAAAGCCTTTTTTCACTTCTATTTGGTTTGTGACAATATACAAGACTATCATCCTTTCAAAATTATTGTTAATCTTCTTTACCCGATTTTTTGTATGTTCATTGTGTGTAGTTATCAGTATTTTGATTATAAAACATGTGGTACAATATTTAAAAAGAAAAAGAAGAATCTTAATTAATAGGGGAAAAGTGAATGAAGAAAAAAGAAGTCAGTATGGCCGAACTGTTTTTTGATTTGGTCTTTGTTTATGTACTTTCGACAATTAATATTACAGTGGAACATATTTCTACTTCATTAGTCGACTTGGAAAGTCTTGGTAAAAATTTTATGTTGTTTTTAGTATTTTTCTCAATTTGGATTTATCATACATTGCTGGTCAATCGATTCTTTGAACAGAAATGGTATCAATATGTCTTTTTATTTATAGATATGTTTCTGATTTTATATCTGTCTAAAGCGATTAATGGTAATTTCCAAGAAACATTTGTTGCGTTTGCATCAACAACTACAGTTATCTTTATCAGTATTATAATTCAGTATTTTTTAAGTTATAAATTTGTGGACCATTCTATTAATGCACGTTTCTTAAAGGTGTATGTAACAGGTCTTGTTTTAACAGTCATGTTTTCGGTAGTCGGTTTACTTCTACCTAAAGGCATTAACTTTTGGGTATATTTTATCGGTATCGTGATTTCAGCCACATTCCCTGCATTTTTTGCGAATGCATCTAAAGAGAATCCAGTTATTTTTAAACATTTAACTGAACGACTGAGTTTGTTTATGATTTTATTATTTGGAGAAGGGATTGTTCAAATCGTCAATAATATGGAACTTTCACAATTTAAAGCACTAGATGTTGTCTATTTCTTAATGGTCATTAGTTTATTTGTGATTTATACGTTCCATTACAAAGGTAGCTTGGATCAGGAGAAAGATGAAGCAACAGGCTTTTTAACGATGTTCCTGCATTTATTCATTATTTATTCTGCAAACTTTATTTTCTTGATTATGAATAAAGGCTTATCAGATCATCCTTTAAGTTTTGCGGAAGGCATCGGTTATACCGTCGCATTTTGTGTTTTCTTATTTGGTGTATTCTTTGATACGATTTTACATCGCAATATTACAAAGAAAAAAGGTCTGTATATTGGCATTATCTTAGTAACTACAGTCATTGGATTTATCATTCCAAATATTCACTTGATAACAGTAGTTCAAATCATAGGTATTATCGTACTATGCAGCATGTATTATATTGAAAATAGGGATATATTAACAGATTAAGTTAAAAGAACTTAATCAATAAAAAACCTTCCACTTCAGAATTAGAAGCGGAGGGTTTTAGTTTATACTTTTTTAATTCATTTATTTTGTGAGTTCATTATAGACTTTCTTGTCATTGAAAGTGAAGATGATGTATTCGTGATCATCAGTATCAATAATAACGCGGTTAGTTTTACCAAATGTAGAACCAATACGAGATACCTCTCTGCCATCGTCTTCTGGTACCGCATGGATATCTTGATCTTCTCTAATGTTTTTAATATCTGCTGTTGGGATTTTGATGTCTGCTACTCTCCATTGGATACGAACTTCGTCATTATTTTTCTTTACTGTCATTGCCATTATGGAACACATCCTTTAATTATTTTTGTATTGCTATCATACACTATTTGGAAACCGTTTTCAAGTAATGTGAGATACTTTTTTATAAATGTGTCATACTAATTAAAAACCGAACATACAGTCCGAAAATATGTTCGTGTTTATTAAGAAATTGTGATAAAATAAAACAACTAGAAAGGAGTATAGAGATGACAGGGAAAACACACTTATCATGCGGGTTTCTCATAGGAACACTCGCCATCAACTATTATCATCCCGATTTATTTACTTCTATCACCACTGTAGTCTTAGCAGGGGCTGGAAGCTTATTGCCTGACATTTGTCATGCACAAAGTAAAATCGGGCGTCGTTTTAAGTTTTTAAGCTTAATTGTTCGTCTTTTGTTCGGTCATCGAACATTTACACATTCAATTTTATTTACGCTACTTGTGGCGTTGCTGTTATCTACTATACATACACCTCCTGTATATATGACAGCAATTATCGGCGGTATGGTTTCTCATATCATTCTAGATATGTTGACGCCGAGAGGTGTTAAGTTATTATATCCATTTCCATTATCAGTTAAACTGCCGATGCAATTTAAAACTGGTGGAATGGTAGATTTATCACTGGCCACTGCATTTACTTTTGGCGGAACATATGTTATATTCCGCGAAGTCATCAATCAATGGTTCATGCACTGGTTTCATTTGAATATATAAAAGAATGAACGACAAGGTGTTGTCGACATGATTAAAGAAGATTTTAAGAACCTCTGCTTTTTTAAAGTGGGGGTTCAAGCTTGAAAAATTGATTTGTGATATAATTCAAGAATATTGAAGGGTTTATGTTGGCCAAATACATATTTAAAGACAGAACCCTTGGTAATCGCGGAGAAACTTAAGGAGAGGTATCATGTTAGATAAGAATAAATTAGAGAAATTCAATCAGCAACATTTGTTAGAATTGGAGAAATTAATGAGTTCCAACGAAAAAGAAAATATTGCTTCTAAATTACAATCATTAGACTTATCTGCAATTTTAGATTTGTATGAATCACTTTATGTAGAACAATCTCAAAATAAAACTGAAGAAGTATCTGAAGCGACTGAAGTTAAATATAGAGTACGCAAAGATTATTCAACAGAAGAATTAAATAACTTTTATGCTCAAGGTATCGATGCGATTAAGAAGGGTGAATTTGCGGTTGTCTTAATGGCAGGTGGCCAAGGTACACGTCTTGGTTATGATGGTCCGAAAGGTTCATTTGAAATTGAAGGTGTCAGCTTATTTGAACTACAAGCAAGACAGCTATTAAAATTAGCCGAAGAAACTGGACGTACAATTGACTGGTATATTATGACTAGCGATATCAATGATGAAGCAACGCAAGAATTCTTTGAACAACAAAACTATTTTGGCTATAACCCTGACTATATCCATTTCTTCAAACAAGATAATATTGTCGCTTTAAACGAAAAAGGCGAGATTGTCTTAACAGAAAATGCTGAAGTCATGGAAACGCCAAACGGAAATGGCGGCGTATTTAAAGCGTTAGATGCATACGGCTATCTTGATAAAATGGAAGAAGACGGTGTGAAGTTTATCTTTATGAACAATATTGATAATGTTTTAGCACGTGTATTGGATCCAGTTTTTGCAGGATTTACTGCAGAAGCTAATCGTGATATCAACACAAAATCTATTGAACCAAAACAAGGTGAAAGTGTTGGACGTTTAGTCAATATTGACTGTAAAGATAGTGTCTTAGAATACTCAGAACTTGGTGATTCAGATGTAAATGCATTCCATAATGCGAATATCGGTATTCATGCGTTCAAACTTGCATTTATCCAATCAGCAGTCAATCGTGAATTGCCATATCATTTAGCAATCAAACAATTGAATCAATTAGATGAAGACTTTAATGTAGTGAAAGCACCTGCATTGAAATTTGAACTGTTCTATTTTGATATCTTTAAATACGCAACTAGTTTTATTACACTGCAAGTTCCTAGAGAAGAAGAGTTTTCACCTTTAAAAAATCGTGAAGGCAAAGATAGTGTAGAAACTGCAACGCAAGATTTAAAACGCTTAAATCTTATTTAACTGTAAAGGTGGAGTCATAGTTGAAACAGACTTCAAATACACATAGTGAACGTGGTCTCAATCGTTTTAAAGATATTATTCCTTTATCATTCGGTGAAGAAATCGGTAATGCAGTCTCACATGGGGCAGCGGCTTTGATTACACTAATCGTATTGCCTTATGCGGCAGTCCATAGTTATATTCATGGCGGTACATTGGCATCAGTCAGTGTATCTATATATGTCATCAGTATCTTTTTAATGCTGATTTCATCAACGATTTATCATGTGATGCAAAATAACTCACCGCATAAATATATTATGCGTATTATCGATCACAGTATGATTTATATAGCAATATCTGGTACCTATACACCAGTATCATTAGTCGTAGTCGGCGGATGGTTCGGCTGGATTATAATGGTGTTGCTATGGGGAATTACGATATGGGGCATTTTGTATAAAGCAATTGCTGAAAATGTAAATCCTAAACTCAGTTTGTTCATGTATTTAATTATGGGTTGGGTCGGCATTTTATATCTTCCGATTATTTGGAGAGAAGCCTCATGGCAATTTATGTTATTTATTTTGCTTGGCGGTATTGCTTATACGATTGGTGCATGGTTCTATGCACAAAAGAATCGTCCGTACTTTCATATGATCTGGCATATCTTTATTGTGATAGCATCGTTATGTCATTTCATCGGAATTTTATATTTTATGTAGGGGGAGAGGCTGAGGCTTTTGTTGAATAGAAGCCTTGACCTCTTTCTTATTTGAGAAAAAGAAAGAGGTGTCAAAGTGTGAAAATGGATTTGAAGTCAATCGGTGTAGTGACCGCATTGATTTTAATTATGTTTATGGCGGCTATCGAAACATCTATCATTTCTTTAGCATTGCCTACAATCAAAACAGATTTAAACGTGACGAGCTCGATTTCGCTTGTGTTCTCAATTTATTTTATTGCCTTAGTTATTGTGAATCCATTAGTCGGGGAGTTGCTTTCGCGTTTTAAACTTATACATGTAACGATTGGTGGACTGTTATTATTCAGTGTTGGTAGTTTGATGTCTGGATTAAGCAGTACATTTACTTTATTAATTATCTCTCGCTTTATCCAAGGTTTAGGGTCAGGTGTCATGATGGTGCTCAGCCAAATTGTACCGAAACTTGCCTTTGAAATTCCGTTACGATATAAAATAATGGGGATTGTCGGCAGTGTATGGGGGATTTCAAGTATTATCGGTCCTTTACTTGGTGGTGCAATCTTAGAATTTGCGACATGGCATTGGTTATTCTTTATTAATATTCCGATTGCTGTGGTTGCTGGTGTGTTGGCATTTACGACCTTTATTTTTGATGAGGAACAAGTATCAAGTGGAGAAGCATTTGATCAAAAAGGTCTGTTCTTCTTCTATTTAGTCCTTATCTTTATATTAGGTGCGATTACAACACCGTTATCACTATGGTTGAAAGGTATCATGATTGTGATTGGTATCGTATTTGCCTATAAACTTGTCAAAGTTGAGAAACAAGTATCGACACCGTTTTTACCTATTGAAGAATTTAATCGTCGCATCACTATTATTTTTATTACTGATTTTATATATGCGATGATCTTAATGGGCTATAACTTATACATGCCGATATACTTACAAGAAGAAATCGGATTATCGCCACTCCAAAGTGGATTTGTGGTTTTCCCGATTTCAGCAGCTTGGTTGTTGATTAACTTCAATTTACATCGTATTGAAGCAGGGTTAACAAGAAAAGCGTTGTATCTTGTTGCCTTCACTTCTTTACTATTATGTAGTGTGATTGTCTTTGTTACACATGCAGCACCGATATTATTAGCCGCAACATTGATGTTAGCAGGCGCAAGTTTCGGTATTGTTTATACAAAGGACAGTGTGATTGTGCAAGAGGAAACGTCACCGAGAGAAATGAAGCGGATGATGTCGTTTTATTCTCTTTCTAAGAATTTAGGTAATTCTATCGGTTCTACAATCATGGGCGGCATGTATGCCTTACCGTTTGTTGTAGGAGGCGCAAGAATTTTAAATAACGTTGTTTTGATTATCATCTTTATTATGATGCTATTCCTATTATGGATAGTCTTTTATCGAAATCAAACGCAAAACGACTAATTGGGTATCCCGCTGAAATGCGGGATATTTTTAATTAATAACTTAAATCATATTGTGTTATTATACGGGTGTATAAAGAAAGAGCGAAAGGAGTGAGGAAAACTTGAAATTCAATATATTCAATTTAATATCTACATTAATTGTGCTATTAGTGTTTGTGATTTCCGGTGCGATTTTCCTCACACTTTTAGGCTTCGTATTATTTGGATTGAGTCGTTTGCTTATTTTTTGGCATCTAGGGTATTTCGGATATAACAAAGGTTTCTACCAAAACTTATTTTACTACGGCAGCTATATTGTATTAGGTTACTTCACAATGTTCTTAGTAGAATATCTGATGGATTATTTCAAAAAGAAATTGCCGCATAGCCCATATTTTCATGGTGAAATCTTTCATTTGATTTCATACTCCGTTACAACGGTAATGTTCTATTTTGTAGTCCATATTCATTATGCATATATCAACATTGATTTTTGGGTCATTATGTTGATTATGGCGTTCTTTTACGTATGTAAAGAAGTCTTTTATCCTGATAGTGAAGACTTGAATAGAAATAAGTGACCTGCATGAGCAATTAGTTTGCTTTGCTAACTATTTTTAGTGCATTATATTATGGTAAGTTTATAAAGGAGTGTTTATATCTATGCCAGAGCAGGCTACTATTTCTAAGCAAAAAAGAAATTTGATTGTCACAGTTATGATTACGAGCGCATTCATTGCGATATTAAACCAAACGCTACTTAATACTGCACTGCCTGCTATCATGCGTAGTTTCAACATTGGAGAGAACACATCCCAATGGCTAGTAACTGGTTTTATGTTAGTTAACGGAGTCATGATTCCTTTAACTGCCTTCTTAATGGATAAAATCAAAACCAGACCGTTATATTTAGCATCAATGGGAATATTTTTAATTGGTACTATATTAGCGGCAATTGCACCGAACTTCGGTGTTTTAATGACTGCACGTGTCATCCAAGCTATGGGTGCAGGCATTATTATGCCGTTGATGCAATTCACTTTATTTACACTTTTCCCAAAAAATGAACGTGGCTTCGCAATGGGATTAGCTGGTCTCGTTATTTCCTTCGCACCAGCTATCGGACCTACAGTCTCAGGTTTGATTATTGATGTTTCAAGTTGGCGTACACCATTTATCGCAGTAGCTGTGATTGCGTTAATTGGATATATCTTCGGAGCAATCAGTATTAAAAGCTTCAATGAACCTAAAGATATTACATTAGATATGAAATCTGTGATTTATTCAACAATCGGATTCGGTGTAATGTTATTAGCATTCAGTAGTGCGGGTTCTTCAGGCTTTGACAGCTGGACGTTCTATGTACCATTTATTGCCAGCCTATTTGTCATTTGGGTGTTTGTGAAACGTCAATTAACAATCGAGAATCCAATCTTGAACTTGCGCGTCTTTAAAAACAAAACATTTACGCTATCAGCTATTTGTTCAATGATCGTAATGACATCAATGATTGGCCCAGCACTGTTGATTCCCATTTATGTACAAAATGCGATGGGCTTATCAGCTTTCTTATCAGGTATTGTGATATTACCTGGTGCAGTGGTCAATGGCGTGATGTCTATCTACACCGGTAAGTTCTACGATAAATACGGTGTTAGACCATTAGTGATTATCGGCTTTACCATGTTGACTATATTTACTGGAGTCTTAGCATTCTTAAAAGTAGATACACCATTCTGGTATCTTGTATTAATTTATGCGTTAAGAATGTTCTCAGTGTCATTACTTGCGATGCCGCTTAATACAGCGGGCGTCAATGCATTACCGAATAAAGATATTTCACACGGTACAGCAATTATGAACTTCGCTCGTATGATGGCTTCATCAATTGGTACAGCGATTATGGTTGCATTAATGACATTAGGTACAAGAACATTTGCGCCAAATCCAAATGAAGTGGCTTCTAAAGAATTATTCCATCGCGAAGCAATTGCGCGTGGTGTGGATTTATCATTTGGTGTAGTGACAGTTATTGTATTAATTGGCTTCATTATAGGTTTATTCATTAGAGATAGAATAAAAGGTGAAACTAAAAAGCAAATGAATGCACGTAAAATTTAAAACTGAATCAATCTTTAAACATAAAACCAGCAAAGCAATATATAGATTGTTTTGCTGGTTTTTGTTAGGTTTTCTAGGAAAGGGGAAGTTCTTTGGATTATTCGTTACCACTTATACATTAAGTTTGTTAAAATAATAAGAGTAAACATTAATTTATATTTGGGGTGACGTACTTTGTTAACAGTTGAACAAGTCAACGAACTAGTGGGGAATCTGAAAGATCCAATTTTAGATGTACCATTTAAAGATACAGGTGGTATTGTGAATATCACGATTAAAGAAGAAATTGAACATGTCAGTGTCAAAATTGCGATGGCAAAATTAGGTGGAAAACCTCAATTAGACTTGCAAATGGCAATTGTTGAAACATTGAAAGAAAATGGAGCAAACACAGTTGGTATTCGTTTTGAAGAATTAGATTCTGAGACGGTTGCTAAGTTTACTGGTGATGATCCAGCAGAAGACCAACCGCAAACAATCGAAGGTCTACTTTCAAAAGGTAACCCTGTTGAATTTATTGCGATTGCATCTGGTAAAGGCGGCGTAGGTAAATCTACAGTAGCAGTTAACCTTGCTGTGGCATTAGCACGTGAAGGTAAAAAAGTCGGTTTAATCGATGCTGACATTTATGGTTTCAGTGTTCCTGATATGATGGGTATCGATAATAAACCAGGCATTGAAGGTAAATCAGTAAAACCAGTTGAACGTCATGGTGTAAAAGTAATGTCTATGGCATTCTTCGTTGAAGAGAATGCACCTGTAATTTGGCGTGGACCAATGCTAGGTAAAATGTTGACGAACTTCTTTACAGACGTAAAATGGGGAGATCTTGATTACTTACTATTAGATTTACCTCCAGGTACAGGTGATGTGGCATTGGATGTACATACAATGTTGCCATCAAGTAAAGAAATTATCGTAACAACACCTCATCCAACTGCAGCATTTGTAGCAGCACGTGCTGGAGCAATGGCAAAACATACAGAACATTCTATTTTAGGTGTTATTGAAAACATGTCTTATTTCGAAAGTAAGGAAACTGGAAATAAAGAATATATCTTTGGTAAAGATGGCGGTAAAAAACTAGCAGATGAACTTAATGCTGACTTATTAGGTCAATTACCATTAGCACAACCTACATGGGATCCTAAAGATTTTTCACCTTCTATTTATCAACCTGATGATCAACTTGGTGAAATTTATCAACAAATCGCGCAAAAAGTTATCACTAAAACAATGAAAAAATAAGAAGTCTAAATAAAACGCAGGTTTTTTCAAAAAATCTGCGTTTTTCTCTTGCGTTTTTCTGAAATCCTGTTAGAATATATTTTTGTGAGCGAGAAAAACAAGTTAAATAAACACTTAAAAAACCTGAAAAAAAGTTATTGACTTAACACTTTGAAGGTGCTAAGATAATAAAGTCGCTAAAAAACGACGAGTTATCAAGAGTGTAAAACTTACTCTTGCGGAAATGAAGAAAACATTTTAAAATTGTAAAAGTAATGTTAATTAAGTGTTGACTTCGAAAACACGAAGTGCTACAATGAATAACGTTACTGAAAAAATGAACATTGAAAACTGAATGACAATA
>NZ_KV808480.1:0-296 GCF_001812305.1 Staphylococcus sp. HMSC056G08 | reverse complement strand
AAAGATGGTGTTCAAAACTCAAATGAAAAAGGCATTTCAGGCGTAACAGTTACTTTAACTAAGCCAGACGGCAGCACAGAAACAACAGTGACAGATGAAAACGGTATTTATCAATTTACTGGATTATACAATGGTGAATACACAGTAACATTCGACACACCGAAAGGTTACGAAGCAACTAAAGTGAATGTAGGAGACAAAGCATTAGACTCAGACGGTAGAACAGTCAAAGTCGTTGTAGATAATGCGGATGATTTCACAATCGACAGTGGCTTCTATAAACCAGTAGTAGAACC
>NZ_KV808479.1:0-1062 GCF_001812305.1 Staphylococcus sp. HMSC056G08 | reverse complement strand
TGTAAAATTTTTGCTCATGTGTTCACCTACTTCCGTCTAAATAAAAAACCACAAGCCTAAGCCTGTGGTTCTTCCGGATATTCTTCACCTGTAATATCCGTATATTGCTCTTTAGTAATACATTCTAACTCTACAAATCTTTTAACTTGTGCATTTGTGTAGCATCTTCTATCATAAAAATATTTAATATTGTCAAAACCTGGAAACATATTATTTTCCCCCTTTCATTTCTGCTATTTCTAATAGTATTTGAGCTTGTTGCTGTTCTAACTGTTTAATGCGTTTATCTTTTTCAGCAATGTCTAACATTGATTGGGCTAATTGTTTTTGTGTATCTCTTAATTGAAATGAGCTTTCTGCTATCTGCATTTGAGCACTAGCCATCATAATCTCAGAAGTTGATGGTTGCGGTAGTTCTTCTTTAGGAAGCGATTCCTCAAACTCTTCTTTAGTAGCTCCAATCCATTCATCGCCGTTGAAATAAAATGGACTATAAATCCCTTCAGGTGGTGCTACCTCAGTCCATGCCTCTTTAGGATAATCATATTCACCTTCATCATTAACAAAGGCTAAATAAGGTGTTCCATCATATAAAAATACTTGTTTAAACATTTATATCAACCTCCTATTCTACCCAACTGATTGTTCCATAAATATATTTTTTATCAGATTTTTCCCATTCATCTTTGTTAGCTACATACAACTTAACTGAACCGTCATTCTCTACAATTATACTTGTACCATTATGATCTAATGGTGCTCTGATAAATCCGACTTGAGGGCTCTTAGTGATATTAGCAGGCAATTGAGCTATATATTGTTCATGAGCAACGTTGCTAGCATTTACTCTTACAAATTTTTGTGTCATAGAACCAATTGTGATAACTCTATAAGAACAGCCGTAACCATTACGAGATTCACCATAACCATAATCAGTATTAGTTCGACCACCATTAATAATTGTGAATGGTATCCAACCAGTATCAGATTGATTATTTGTGATTTCTTTCCATTCTGACCAAGACAAATGACAATTTTTCATAAAAATTCTGTTTAAATTAA
>NZ_KV808478.1:0-1604 GCF_001812305.1 Staphylococcus sp. HMSC056G08 | reverse complement strand
TAGCAGAACTTGCTGGTGTCAGTAAATCAACTGTGATGAGAGCGAAAAAGGTTAAACGTGAAGCACCAGAAGTATATGAAAAAGTCATTAAAGAGAATAGTGGTTGGAATAAAGCTTATAACGAATTGCCTTCCGTTAAGAATAAAGAATATCAAAAGCAATTAAAAAACAAACGTGTAGAGGTAGAAACTGAGATGTCTGATGAAGAATTAGAGTTAATAGCTCAATCACAAACATTAGTGAAAAGGTTTCAAGATTTAGCTTTATGTGCTAAAAGCGCTGATGATATTTCAAAAGTTGTAGAGAAAGCAATAGAGACTGAATCAAAGGAAATGAAAGATTCATACTTTGTAATTGAAAAATTATTCGCATTAATAGGATTAAAAATTGAAACAAATGGAGGAAGAAAAGATGAAAAAACTAAATGATTTTCCAAGCCGCGCACAAAAGGTAGTAGTAAAAAATTTAGGTGTTGATGAAACATATCAAAGAGCGGTATCAAAAGCGAAAGTGAATAAAATTGTTAAAAACTTCAATCCAATAGGAATGGGACCAATTCTAGTTTCCGAAAGAGAAGACGGTAGCTTATGGATCTTTGACGGCCAACACAGAATTGAAGCATTGAAAATTTTAGGAGAAGTCGTATGGGAAGTTACGATTTACAGCGGAATGTCATTAAAAGATGAAGCTACAGCTTTCAGACTTTTACAAGAAGGTTCAAAAGCTAATGCAGCTGAAAGGTATGTAAGTGAATTAGCGGCAGGAGTTGAAGAAACTATAGCTATTGAAAATACATTGAATCAAATCGGATTTACGGTTGATAGAAATTCTTCTAATTATACTATTCAAGCTGCAGATACAGTCAAAGAAATTTACAGAAATGGTGGGCCTAGACTTCTTAAAGATACTGTTTGCATGCTACGAGATTCATTAGGTACTCAAAGAAAAAATTATACAAGAGTAGTTATGTTAGGTGCTTCTGAATTTATTAAACAATATCCAGAGCATGATAAAAAGTGGATCGCTAAGAAATTAGGCGAAGAAGGATTGGTTGCTTTCAAGAATAAAATAGAAGATTACAGCAGAGCGACTGGTGTAACAAAAAAAGTTGCGACTGTAAAGACGCTTGTACGAATTTACAATCACAACAAATCAAAAAAGAAACAATTATTCGAGTAAATATTAACACTCTAATCATACCACAAGAGATGGTTCTGAGCCACCTCTTAATTCAGGAGGGAAACAATGAATTTATTAGTCAAATTAGAAGATGAACTTATCAAATCTAAGTTAAGTGAAGGTAAAGAAGGTCTAGCGTTCTTATTAGAATACGCAGGTCCATATGACGATGACAGATACAACCTACTGTTAAAACAAACTGGTATTACTTGTGACTTTTATGACGATAGCGAGTTAGAAGAATTTATCATAGATTCCTTTTCAATGGATCCGGATGAATTTTATGACAAATACAGTGTTAACTTTTGGATTTCAAGAGATGCAAATTTAACTAGTTTATCTAAGAGTATTCAAAATATGAACGAAAGTAATAAAGATTACATGATTGGATTATACGCTGAAAGGTTTTTAAGAAACGCGTAACA
>NZ_KV808477.1:0-11240 GCF_001812305.1 Staphylococcus sp. HMSC056G08 | reverse complement strand
TCAAGTTATAACGGTAGTTTGTCTACGGTCTGAACATCATTCCTTACTTTTTATTTCAAGGTCTTACTCAACCTCAACGTTATAATATAAATTTATTTTCTTTTTCATTACATTTTTATCACTTTTACCACTTTGAGAAAGAGATAGGTTCGAAGATGAACCTATCATTCAAAGTGCCCTAACTCATTTTATGACTTCAATCTTTCTTCTATCATAGGCAATAAAATTTCTACAAAAGCATCAAGTTGTTCTTGGTTCATAGCTCGTCATCCTCCTCTGGAATCCAATCATCTTGATCATCTTCATAAATCGATTCACTGATTTCTTTATTATTTGGGATAATATTGTTTTCTTCTTGAGTCGTTTTCCAATCTAAGTCAATCCAATATTCATATCCATTATTAAGTACGGTATCAGTATCAAAATTTAACTTCACGAGTTGTTTGATATTTTGGCTACTTAAACTCAGCTTTTTCTTTATTTGATTATTTAAATCAGATACTTTAAGTCGACTATTTTCTTTTTTAACTATCGTATTTCTAAGTAATTTAATACATTCTTTTTGCTTATCTCTTGATGTATTAGACTTATCCATGAATGTATAACCGAAATTAAGCCAATCATGAGTCAATTCCGTTACTTTTTCATTTTCAATTCTTTCAATATCATCAATCATCATTTGTTTATATACATACATTAGATATAAAAAGATATGTTTCTTCTCACTTTTTAATTTGTCATTTAAATCAATATCAGCTTTTTCTACGTAATACTCACAAGGTATAACAGCAATTCTTCGCTCCAAAGCTTTCGCATGTTCTGGAGGGAAATTTAGAACAGCATTCGTATTAAATAAAAGTTTTACATCTAATTTGACTTCTACTTGTGTACGTCCTTTACGATCAACATGTATGGGTTCTACTGATAATAACTTTTTGAAATCGTTAACGGTTTTTTCACCTATTTTTGCTTCCCCAATTTCATCACTTGCTATCAATCGCTTACCAATTAGACTTTCTTTATCAAATCTACCACCCAGTTCGTTTAACGTCTTAGAAACAACATCTTGACGATAGAAGAATGATCTCATTAACTTAATATATACCGATTTACCATTATTTGCTGTACCATAAAAAATTAACCCTCGTCGTAATTTACGGTTTGCTGTGAGTAATACAGCTGTATGTTGAATAAGGAAATATCTTAAATCATCATCAAAATTAGCTAATTCTGATATATATTTACCAAAATGAGGCGGTATGGATGAAGTAATACTATCACTTTTATCTAGTTCTACATCTAATCGCGTTTTCGGAAAGATATCGATTGAGTTATCAATGACTTGAAATTGTTCTAAATCGAATAAATAGTGATGACAACCTATATACCGTTCATCTTCTACCAATTCATCTATATCTGCGGACTCTTTCATGCCATCTATGACACTCTTCAATTCGCTTTGGGTAGGCGTATAATCAATTAATATAACCTGAATAGTTTTCCCAACTATACTTCTTAATTCACTATCATCTAGTTTTTGCCATCCTTCTTTTGAGAACACAAATAATTTTGACTCAAAACGTTTAACATTCAAAATTTGTGTAGCCATTTGAACAAGGTCAGTATCCTTAGGTTTGTTTTTTATACCATAATAACTGTAAATATTTGAACGATAATTAATATCAGTGCTTATTTCAAAGTTCAATTCTTCAATCAATAAGTTATATATTTCTTCAGCTTGGGGTAAATCTTCCTCATTATCGCTTGTATTTTGTGATTCAAGAAGCGCAATCAGACCATTACGGTCGATTGCCTCCTTATTTTCACTTAACAATTGTTCTGCTAATTTCATCGTATTATTCATTTACTTTATCCTCCATATTATTTTCTAATGGTGCTACATCACGTACAAAATAACGACCTTCGTATTCACCAACAAGTATTAAATGTTCATGATCTATATAGGAACCATATTTAGTATGACTAGGACTATAATTACTATGGCGTTCTAGCCACTGAGAAATAGAAATTTGATTATCACTAGGGTTTAAAGCAATACTTCTTCGAATTTTATATATTTGGCCATGTAGAACTACTTCATAAGTAAATACATGCTTATTATCTTCAAAATCTGATAGTCCAACAGAATGCAGTTTTGCAACGTAAATATTATCTTTAACTAGCGCTGACGCTGATGGTATTGATAAACTTTGTCCTCTATTATTTGTCATTATGATTTCCTCCTAATTGTTCAATTGTGGTATGAGCAAAGTTATCTCCAAACAAGTGATTGGCACTTGTTTCCATTAATTGTCTAACCCGCTCTGCAACTTCATCTGTATTACACTCAATCATAATGGCATCGTGAATTGGGAGCATAATTCTGAAATCCTCTTGATCACACTGATGTCGATATACTTCCCATAAGATATTCTTAAAAATATAACTAGAAGCTGTTTGAACATATAGACCCATAATACTGCTTCCATGGCTATGCTTCATATCGTGAGTGATACCATAAGGCATCTTCATTATCTTTTTATTATCAATTTGTTCTTTTAGCTTTATTACATTGCTAAACTTGCTCATTGCTTTATTCCATTCATCTTCTGATATATATTGCTTCAATTTAAATTTGCCGTTCATGTAACTTCCACCAAACAAGAATGAACCTATGAATGCACACTTCACAAGCTTACGATGAATTGCTGGAAGAGATAAGTTATTGAGTAGTGTGTCATATAAACCTTGACTGCCATTGAGATACTCTTTCAAATGATTATCATTCGCCAAATAAGCTAAAACAGATGGCTCAAACGCCTTGAAATCAATCATAAATACCTTATTAAATTGCGTTGGTAGTATAAGTTGCTTCACTTCTTTAGATAACCCTTGAACATTAAACCTTCTAGTCGTTATACGATGAGTGCGAGTCCCAATTAAAGAAATTTTAGTATTCAACTTTTGATTACCATCAATGGCTAATTCTAGTGCATTGAAGTTTTTATCTAATTTTTCCCAATGACTATCACTTTTAGCTTTATTTAAAGATTGAGTTTTTACTTTAGACAGCATTTGAGTATTTAATTTAAATCCATTAGCTTCTATATCTTGTTTTAGAGGAACTAGTTCCTGATGAATATGAACATATTTGTCTAACTCAGTTTTATCCTCTGGAGCAAGATCGTTACACTTTTCTTCTGAAGAACGAATGAACTGCTCCTTTAATTTCAAACATTCTAATTGATCTGATTTAAGTTTAATCAACCATTCTTGCGTTTTAGTACTTTCTGGTAAAAACACTATTTTCATTCTAAAATTTTCTGAATCTTTACTTTTACTATTATTCATCATCATGATATATTCTCCTTCTTTTATCTATTTAATAATTTAATTTTAATAAGATGGTCTCAATGCTATTATTAAGCATTGAGACATGTAATTTTTATCTTTTAAATATTTTATATTTAATGTTGTCCTCCTCACCTAACTCATACAAAGAGCATCGACATTCAAAATACAAATCAAAAAGATGATTAATTACAAAAATTTCCTCGTCGTAAATATCTGAATAAACATCGTCACCAATTTCATCTAATATACTATTGCAAGAAAAATATGATCCTTTTGGTAGCATAAGCCCTGTACCAATCATTAAAGTAAGAAGTGAATTAGCACGCTCACTTAATTGGAATACAATATTAGAGCTAAATCCATCGGGAAAAACAATCTGACCTTCAAATTTATGTTCACTTTTACTTTCACCATACTGGTGAGTTAATCTAACTTCTTTACACATTAGGCAACTCTCCTATATCAAAATTAATTTAATTCAATTCCCGGGAATTGATATAAGCAACGTTGCTCGGTTATTATCATAATCCATATTTTTTTATTAATCAGGAGCATATCCAAAAGTCATAATTAGGGGGGAGCGATTAGATAAATTTAATTTTTTAACAAAAAAAGACAAACCTTGTAACAAGATTTGTCTCATACTTAATTTTAATCAGTATATTTACTGCTATTATATAATTCTTTTTTTATTTTTAAATACATTAATTCTTTTACTAGCTCGCTTATTCTATCTGTGAATATATTAGTATTTTTAAGTTTATAATTATAAATTTCATTAGTTACTAGTGGTTTTCCATTAATATTATCTCTATTAAATATACTTATTTGTCGTTTCATACTTCTAAGTTCTTTAAGAAATGGATGAGTATAAGACGTATATTGATTATGATTATGTATATCTTTTTTTAAGAGTTGTAAACCAAGATGATCGATAGCTTGATTTAGATGATTTATTCCTTCTTGAATTTCTCTGTCAGGAGTAAAAGATTGAGTACTGCTAATAATATTTTCCAAAGAAGACTGTGCAAAATATTCCTTTGAATAAAGATTTTTAGCATCTAAAAATTTTTTATTATCTGATTGAAGGGTTTTTAGTAAAATTTGATCAATAAAAGGTATCTTGAAATTATATTTATCAATAAGTACTTCTTTTGTATTAATAGAAGTATTTGATGATGTATTTATTGAATCAGTATCTTCTTCGATTATTTCATGTTCATGAGCTATACTAGAGTAATTAATAAATTCATCATATAAGGCATTAAAATCATCACTTTTACCACTCAAAATTAATTCTTTCAATGAATGATACCCAGATACTATATTATTATCACAAGTGATAATCGAATCATCATTACTTCTCAAACTATTAATAAATTTATTATAATTTTCTTTTTCATCTTGATGCTCAAATAGCACCTTCTCAATAGCACTACTTAATTTCTGATATAAAATAACATTTTCATAAAAGTTACTTTCTTTCACTGCATTAAAAAATGTAATTAGTTTTTTTCTAGAATATCACTTTCTACCGCTAAACGTTTCATAGTTTGAAAAGAAAAATCTGTATCTAATACTTTTTTTAGTTTTCTGAATTCTATATCCTTTACTTCTTTTATTCCTAATTTAAAAAAATCTTCGAATTCTTGTGCATTACTTTTTGACATAGATTCATTAATAGCATCAATATAATCTATATTATTAGGAGTAGTAGGTAAGGGATATTTTTTTAATAGTTTTATAAGACTACTTAATATTTGATATTCCAAGGAGTTAAAATTGTAATTGAACTGATTATTTTCTGCCTTACCATGATAATTATCCGGTTGATATTTTGAAATGTCTATACCAAATATCTTGTAAAGTAGCTTCATTTGGTTGGTCATAGTTTTTTCAGATAAGCCAACTTTTTCACGAACATGTAATTTTTTAAATTCCATATCATCACTTTTATTACTTAAATAAAAATAACCGACATTGGTTCCCTCATTTTGATTTATATTTATATAAAGTTTTATATATATAATAGATACAAGTTGATGAGCTTTCTTTTTCGTTTTATAATTTTTAAATAACTTTTCCAATTCATTAAATAGTTCATTCTTTTCTTCATCATTTAAACTAGTTTTCTTTAAATCTAATAAAATTAATTCTTTAATATTAAGAACTTCCTCAATCTTAGTTTGCATTTCATTAAGTTCTTTACTTTTGAGTTTTATCTTTATTTTTTCATTATCAATACTTAATTTTTCATATTGAATAATAAAATTATTGTATTTTCCAACTTCCCTTTGTAACCTTCCTAACTCATTAGTGGTAAATTTCGAGGTAAGATTAAATTCTGTTCGTTCTAATTTAATATTATAATCCCTTAAAATATTATTTATATTGGTGATAATTTGCTCATCAATTGGTACTACAAATTGAAAACCTCTTTCTTCCTTGTCTGAATTAGCTGAATTTGATATTTTAGAATTTTGCTTATTTAATGTCCTTTCTTTTTTACCCATTTAGCTTTCTCCTTAATTAATCTATTTTATATATTCAATTAAAAAACTACTTAATTTAATACTATGATTTCTCTTTTATTAAATATAATGTATAAAATTATATTAAAAAATAATATATGTAAATAGTACCATATATTGACTATCAAAAAATGAATGTTGAAAATAGAAATGTCTTGCTGACTAAGATAATTCAACATTTTACTTATAGGCGATAAAACAAATGAAAGGTTCTGTTGCAAAGTTAAAAATCATGTAATATTTATACTGAAAAACGAAAAATAATTAATACTAACAAAACTCTTTACTGTTAAAACAATATTTGCTTTTATAGTTTTGTATAGATGTGCATATAATTTTAACTTTGCAACAGAACCTTTTCTTATATATCCCCTTAATACACGCTATTTTAACCGACAATTTTTCCAAAGTGTTGCATTTTCCAACGACGTAAAACTTTTAATGGTACCGAACGTGGGTATAACTTGTTACATTATCAAATGTAACATTTTAAATATGCTTAATTTGAGGTATCGATTTAATGTAATTGCTCACAAATCATCAACACACTACCCATACTTTAAGCGATATAAATTAATGAAATAGGGGGAAATGTCTTGGCAAAGCTATTATACAAACTAGGAAAATTTATAGCTAAGAACAAATGGCTAAGTGTTATAGGATGGCTTGTTATACTAGGTGTCATTATCACGCCATTAATGATAAACTCACCGAAGTTTGACAGTGACATCACTATGAACGGCCTTAAGTCATTAGACACAAACGATAAAATTAGTAAAGAATTTCATCAGGACAGTGAGAAAGCCTCGATGAAAATAGTCTTCCATTCTAATAAGAATGATGGACTCAATAATAAAGATACTAAGAAAGATATTGAAGATGCTTTAGACAATATCAGACAAAATGATGATTATATCCAAAATATCTCTAATCCATATGACAGTGGACAAGTTAATGATGAAGGCGATACTGCTATCGCTAATGTAAGTTATGTAGTTCCACAAACTGGATTAAAAGATTCTTCTAAACATATCATCGACAAAGAATTAAAAGATGTAACTGACAACCACAATGTGCAAATTGAAAAAACTCAAGGTGGCGCTATGAATGCTGAACCTGGTGGTACATCAGAAATTGTCGGTATTGTCGTAGCATTCGTAATCTTACTTATTACCTTTGGTTCACTTATCGCAGCTGGTATGCCAATTATTAGTGCAATCATCGGTTTAGGTTCAAGTGTTGGTATCATCGCATTATTAACATATATCTTTGATATTCCAAACTTCACTCTTACACTAGCTGTAATGATAGGTTTAGCTGTTGGTATTGACTACTCACTCTTTATTCTATTTAGATTTAAAGAACTTAAGAAAAAAGGTGTCGATACTGTAGAAGCTATCGCAACAGCAGTGGGTACAGCAGGTAGTGCTGTAATATTCGCTGGTCTTACAGTTATGATTGCTGTTTGTGGTTTATCACTTGTAGGAATCGACTTCTTAGCGGTTATGGGATTCGCTTCAGCGATTAGTGTGTTATTTGCGGTATTAGCAGCATTAACACTATTACCTGCCCTAATCAGTATCTTCCATAAAAGTATTAAAATTAAAGATAAACCATCTAAAAGTAAAGACCCTAAAGATCATCCTTGGGCAAAATTTATTGTTGGTAAGCCAGTTATCGCTGTTATTGTAAGTTTAATTATTTTAATTTTAGCTGCTATACCAGTCAGTGGCATGCGTTTAGGTATTCCAGATGATAGTTTAAAACCAACTGACTCATCAGAATACAAAGCCTATAAATTAATCTCAGATAATTTTGGCGAAGGTTATAACGGACAAATTGTCATGTTAGTAAATACAAAAGATGGTGGAAGTAAAAGCACTATCGAACGTGACTTAAATAATATGCGTAGCGATTTAGAAGACATTGATAATGTTGATACAGTTTCAAAAGCACAACTAACCGACAACAACAATTACGCATTATTCACAATCATTCCTGAAAAAGGACCGAACTCACAGTCAACAGAAAATCTAGTATATGATTTACGTGATTATCATAGCCAAGCGCAAGAAAAATATGACTATGGCACTGAAATTTCAGGACAAAGTGTTATTAACATCGATATGTCAGAAAAACTAAACAACGCTATTCCAGTATTTGCAGGCGTTATCGTTGTATTAGCATTCTTCTTATTAATGATTGTATTCCGTTCAATCTTAGTTCCATTAAAAGCAGTACTAGGCTTTATCCTTTCATTAATGGCTACACTAGGTTTCACAACATTAGTCATTCAACATGGCTTTATGGGTAGCTTATTTGGTATTGAAAACACAGGACCATTACTTGCATTCCTTCCAGTAATCACAATTGGATTGTTATTCGGACTTGCCATCGACTACGAGCTCTTCTTAATGACACGTGTACATGAAGAATACAGTAAGACTGGCGACAATGATCATTCAATCCGTGTAGGTATCAAAGAAAGTGGACCTGTTATCGTAGCTGCTGCACTTATTATGTTCAGTGTATTCATCGCATTCGTCTTCCAAGATGACAGTGCAATTAAGTCAATGGGTATCGCATTAGGTTTCGGTGTGTTATTCGACGCATTCGTCGTACGTATGACATTAATTCCAGCATTGACGAAACTCTTTGGTAAAGCTTCATGGTACCTTCCTAAATGGTTAGGTGCAGTATTGCCAAACGTTGACGTTGAAGGTAAAGCTTTAGAAGAAGATAAACATCACGACACATCTTCTGAAAAAGGTCATGTCAACGATAAAAATAATGAATACGCTAGACAAGACAAAGATAACTATGTTTATCAAAATGACAAACGTAACCACAATCGCAATTATAATGACGAAGATTATAACCGTTCTGTGCATTTAGATAATCATCATGACCAGCATCATCGCCAACATCATTATGATAATCAACGTGATGATATCGACTATGAATCACTTTATACTCAAGATGGCGACCATACTCATCATGATGAACGTAATTATAATGATCGACACTATCAAGACAATTACGATAGTAACGATGATTATCGTCATAACAATCATGATCATCAAAATGATAACCATGATTATCATGATTCAAATTTCGATAAAACAACAAACTTATACAAAGAATTAACTGATAGCAATATTGATCAAGATGTATTGTTCAAAGCATTAATGTTATACGCTCGTGAAAACAACAAAGGTGTTTACGATAGATATAACCGATCATCTCAACATCGTCATGATGACGAGCTTAGAGACTAATATTAAAAAGGAGGAAACACGTTATGTTAAAACGACGTAGTTCGAAATTCTTAGGACTACTAGCTACACTAGCCTTAGCCATAGTGCTAAGTGCTTGTGGTAATAGTGGTAGCAGTAGTGGTTCATCAGACGATAGTCAAACATCACTTGGTAATAAAGAAATCGAAATACCTTATATCGCGAGTGATAATTCAACACCACGTTCACTAGTTATAGCAGAAGTATTGAAAAAAGCAGGTTATGATGTAACAACTACACCAGTAACAGCAAGTGGCCCGTTATATGCTGCTGTATCAGAGAACTCTGATTCATTCCATGAATCAGGTATCTTCCCTACTACTGATAAAAGTTACTATGATAAGTTCAAAAGTAAATTAACAATTTATGATGATAAACATTTAATTGATAACGCAAAAGTAGGTTTAGCCGTGCCTAAGTACGTGCAAGATGTCGACTCAATTAGTGACTTAAAAAACAGTGACTTCGGAAAATCTGTAGATTGGACAATTCAAGGCACAGACGCACGTAATGGCGTTATGCAAGAAACTAAAGATGAACTTGATAGTGACAACTTGGATAAATATAGCTTGAAAGAAAGTTCTGACCAAGACCAATTCAAGAAAATTCAATCTGCTTTTAAACAACAAGAACCTATCGTCTTCACAGCAATGGAACCTAGCTGGTTCTCTAAAGAATTAGACGTTAAAATGTTGAAAGATCCAGACAACATTTATGGTAATAATAATCAACATATTGACTTAGTATTTAACAAAGACTTTAAAGAAGCACATCCAGCTGCATACACAATTGCAACACGTATGGCAGATGATTGGAGTAAATCTGACGAAGACAAATTAGCTAAAAAAATCTTTGTTGATAACAAAAATCCAGAACAAGTAGCTAAAGACTATGTAGATGATAATGATAATAAAGTAGATGAATGGTTAGAAGGTATTGAGACTAACTAATTACAAAGTTAAGAAAGACAAATAAAGAATATGCTCGTTTGGTGTAGCATATTTAAAACTCATAATGCAAATTTACAGTAGCAAATCGAGTTGAGAAGGCGCTTAAGACAAACTCTTCTCAATCGTAGCTATTATTGCGAGGGGGTGAAACTAAACTCAGTTTCGCTCCCACTTTTTTATATCGCTCCTATAGTATTAAACGTTTCAAATAACTTATTTACTCTTTTTTTATAAACAAATTTAAACGTAGTATCAGTTATTATGTTTGGAAAAATCAACTTTATTGTGATAAATTACTCTTATTACGTCAGGCTATCTGACTAGATTAAATAAATAGGAGAATCAGATAATGCCGTCAGCAAATCAAAAGCGCATGATTAAACATATTCATGAAACAGTGTTTATACTTTTACATGATTATCATTTTGATGAAATCACGGTTCAAAAAATATGTGATATTGCAGAAATCAACCGCAGTACGTTCTACAGATACTTCCAAGATAAATATGAATTACTCTACACTTTACTTGACTTTATTACACAACAAATTATAGCTAAAGGTGACACATCAGCAGACATTACAACCCCTGAATCATTTGAAGACTTTATCTATTACATTGGTAATAATAAAAAGATTTTTAAGCATCTATTAGTTTCGTCTCGACAGGCAGATGTATTTAGAAGTTTAACGAATGTGAGTCGCGAAATGATGTTAAATAACTCAACTCGTAAGCGTAACCCCTTAGCGCAAAAGATTAGAGAAAGTAAACATCCTGAAATTGTAGCTGACTTTTACAGTAGTGGTGTAATAGAAGTACTACGACGTTGGGTAGAAAATGACTATAACTATACAGTTGAAGAAGTGTTTGAAACATTAAATAATGTGCTTGAAACATCATTATATTGTTATGATAAATAAAAGCAATCTCACATAAATTAAGAGTGAGATTGCTTTTTTGTCATTTGCGTTTTTTAACGTCTACTGTCTTATAAACCATAAAAATACTATTAGCTATGATTAATAATGCTAGAATGACCATTGGCCAAATACCTATATTAATCATATTAAATATGATTCTGTTGCAAAGTTGAATTTATAGTATAATTTT
>NZ_KV808476.1:8173-8815 GCF_001812305.1 Staphylococcus sp. HMSC056G08 | reverse complement strand
AATCTTATAATTAGTAGTGGTAATTCTAACACCCTGTTTTGTCAAATATGTTCTATACTCCGTCATTGCTTTATCAATAGGTACTTCAGTAATTGAAGTAATGCTGGGATACTTTAAATCTAAAAAATCCAACATTTTATTAATTACTGTTCCTTTTCTAATCCAGACAGTTTTTGCATTCCATATTCCATTGTTTAAATGGTAAAAATAAAAATATTTCAATTCTGTTCTTAACCACAGATTTTTAACACGTTCAAAACGAACCCAACGATTTCTTAAAGCAGGATTCTTACTTAATTCTATGGCAGAAGGATGTGGACATTTTCTTATATCCCAACTATTATTAGCCCAAAACCCTTGCATTTCTTCATTCATTACAGCTATTTTTTTGCTGATCTCACTCTGACTGATAATTTTCCTTTTACTAGAAGCATTCATTTAGCTGGTATTCTTTATCTAGTAATAAATACAATGGATACGGCTTATTCTCCACTTCTATCCTTTGAACCCTCACACGCGCCCCCCTCTTTAAACACTTTAAGTACTACAAATTATAAACCTTGTTAATTTTTATTTAAAGTAAAATCTCCCTTTAACATCTCCTCCTGAACTACTTTAACTACTATTATTTATTATACTATG
>NZ_KV808476.1:0-8073 GCF_001812305.1 Staphylococcus sp. HMSC056G08 | reverse complement strand
CTTTAACTACTATTATTTATTATACTATGGTTAATATGTCTCCACTTGGGTGGTTATGGCCAATAATCATACCCGTTGCGTTACTTAATATGGCTGTTTTAAATATTTCTCGAGGATGTATAACCGCAAAATTAATGGTTCCTATAGAGACGGTTTCAATATGTGTAGGTTCATTTTTGCTATTCAAGCAAATTAAAATGAAGTGTTCTCGGTCAGCATTTCCTATGAAGTCACGCATAATATCAGCAGCGTCTTTTGGTTCTTCAATACGTCTTTTTAAATACCAAAGTGTATCTTCTTTAACCATTTGGACTTTGACAACATCTATTCTTTTTCTACTCATTATGGATAAGCTCTATACTTTCTATTAAGTCAGGGTGAACAATGGATGTGATAGAATCATCATTCATATAAATGGAATATAGCTCATCTAATTCTGAATTATTTTTTTTGTTTGATGAAAAGGCGATAATGCCTTTAATAACATCGATGTGTGGTTGATGCATTAAATATTGGTATACTTCTTTCCATGTTTGATTCATTCTATTTAGTCTCCTTTAATGGTTTAATTGTCCATGCCTTTCTAGCGTATGGATTTAATGGATGCATGATTTCATTTGTTTGAGGATTTGTTAATATACTGATTTTCTTACTGTGAGGTTTTAACATGTCTAATACTTCATTCACTCGATTTTCCACAAGAGGTTTTTTTCCGTAGGAACCCCAAGCCAATAAAACACTATCGGCTTCTTTGACAGCTTTCATAATGTGAATATCCGTGTGCTTGTCATGGCTGTTTTCGATATGTTTTAAATTAATGGGGGTATCAATATTTGAAAAAAGATTTATAAAATTAACGCCACCATATTCATCTTTTTCAGCTACTTTATTGACAATAAGTTGTGTTGTAAGGTCAACGTTGATAACACCATCATAATGAGGATACATCGTTATAATTGTAAGTACTTCTTTATCAATATCCCAAGTTTTCTTGAGAAGATAACGATGCATTTTATCCTGACTAAATATCGCTTCAGTTTCTAATACACTTTTGATTGATTTCATTTTATCTAACTCCTTTATTTAATATTCTTCAGGTAACAACATGACGTAATAAGAAAGGTCTACATCATCTTCTCGGATAATGTAGACCTTATTAATATTGATAGCTTTTGAATAATTTGCCTTATGAATTTTTACGTACTCTGGACGTTCTTGCTTATGTTTGATATATAATTGACTATTATGCATATTGAACTGGAATATATGAAAGTAATCAATCTCTTCTAGTTCCTTGAATTGTTCGTTTTCGCGTTGTGGTACAAGTTTCCATAACTGTTGCTGCAACATTGCCGGCAAGTAATTGGCAATACCACGTGTAATATAACGTTCCATGCTCATTTCTTCTTTTCTATATCTTTTATTATTGTAATAACTTCTGTAATGACTGTGACGCTTATCTGAGCTATGTGTATCCATTTATTCATTATTATAATTCTCCTTTTCAAGTAAGTGTCTTTGATCTAGTAGTGGCATAACTGTGTTATGAAGATATAAGAAGTCCATATCGTTTGTTTCATCAATATAACCAATCGCAATAAGTTGTTTCTGATAGTAGAGTATAAAGGGGTATATATGATTTTCATGAAGTGTATCAGAGTAGTAAGTATACGTATGAAGAATTTTGTTGGTAAGTGGACCAAGTCTGACATATTGATCAGGAAGGATATTATCTGCCACTTCCTTGATAGATTCACATTCCCATTTTTCGTCCTGTGGTAGACTGAATAAGTTTGTTATATAGTGCTTGAGTTGTTGTTCTAGTGTCATCATTATGACCTCCTAATGTGTTTGATGGATGTATGCATGTGATACATCATTTTGATAATATAAGTTTGAAATAACGTTTGTTTCGCTTAGAAATCCCACTGAAATACTGAAAAGATCCCAACCGAAAGTCGTAATAATTGTTGATATGACAAGGAAATCCCGTTATCCCGATCATTTCTTAGGAAATATAGCTATATATTTATATATAGTTTGGATTTGTAGGTGTAGTTATGATTTACTTTTTTCTTTTTATATTATTTATTTATAAATGATAATGGGATTTTGGGATTACGCTTGCGTAATCCTTCTTATACATGAAGTTATCCAATCCCGTTACTATCCCGCTTGTATTTTATTTTGGGATGTTCTTTCGTCATATCAATATAAGCTTCACATTGAGTCATGAGTAGTTAGCGTGTTGAAGATATTTGTTAGATAGGTGTTATTGAATGACGAAAGGACACTGAATAAGTTGAAATACATATAACTTTGACTAAAGTGAAAGTCAAAGGAGTTGAAGCTAGTGGTAAGTTTTAGTAAATATGGTCATTATTCAGATGATGACTTGAAGTATGATATGAATGGTTTCATTAATGGTTATCATTTGCATGATGGAATATATATATTACTGATGAAGTATGGTCGCACATGCAGAAAGAACTTGTAAGTTTTGAAAAAGCTTTGAATGATTTAGGATTGAATTTTGATGATGCTGTTGCAGATGAAGAAGGTATACCTGAATTAGATGCAAAGAGAAAGTGTCTGATGGAAGATCCATACAGATTTCCATTTGAATATGATGAAGATAAGTGAGGTATATAACTGCACCTTACTTTTTATTAGATTTGAAGAAAGAGTGTTTGAGGCAAAAATAAAGACGAAGTGCTGAGGAGCACTTGTCTAATGTATGATTATTGAATATTTGGTTAATGATGTCATTATAAGATTGAAAGTAAAGTAAAACTACTTTTTGTTTATATTATTAATAACGGCAAAATCTAGTCATTTCAGTTGATAATTTTTCAAATTAGATAAAAAATGTCTCATCGCTTAACCCGTTGAAATCATCTTTTTATGCTACTGACTGGAAATTTATTGTATAAAAATCAGGTACTTTAACTTTACGGCTTTTCGATTTCGGGTCGCATAAACTATTAACGTTTTCATATTATAGGCATAATAATTGTTTATTGTTAAAATATATAAAACATTATTATTTTTAAAAAATATAATTTAAAAATAAAAAGGTTTAAACGCAGACAGAAGAATAGGGGGGAGTTATCTTTATACTATTAAATATATTCAGATTTCAATAATGACATAATATATGCATCTTTATATTTACCTTTAGTATAGAATTGCTCTTTGAGTAATCCCTCTTTTTTAAATCCTTGTGACTTATATATATGAATAGCTTTTTCGTTATCTGTATCAACAAATAGATAAATCTTATGCATGTTTAAAATATCAAAAGTATAACTTGTGGCTTTTTCGAATGCGAACTTTGCATATCCTTTACCACTGAATTCAGGTTTAATAATTATTTGTATTTCACAATTACGATGGATGTAATTAATTTCTACTAATTCAACAATACCGACCACTTGATTTTCATCTTCAACAATAAAACGTCTTTCTGATTCATCTAATAAATGCTTATCAAATAAATATTGAAGTTCCGTTAAAGTTTCATAAGGCTCTTCAAACCAATAAGACATAATAGAATATTCATTGTTTAATTCATGAACAAAAGGTAAGTCACTAACTTCTAATGCTCTTAGTTTCATAATTCCACTCCTAAAATTATTATTTATACTTGCATTATAAGTATAAATAATAAATAAGTCATCATTCACTGTAATTACTCTATTTAACAATTTAATCCATACTATTTCTCATTTTCTTACTATTCTCTAATCCTTCTGATTTATTATGCTTACTACAAAATTATAAAAATAGAGCTGAAGATACCTTTATTTATTACATGAAAATTCTAAATAAAACAACACATTCTCCAAATAATAGGGAATGTGTTGTTAATATTATTCCATTTCAACTTTCGCTTTATCAGATTCTTTTTTATATTTTTGATACATAATCCAAAGAATGATTGCCCATACCGGTATAAATAATACGCCAATTCTTGTTGAGCTGTTAATTAATAAGATTATAAAGATAAAAGCAAAGAAAGCTAAAATTGCAAAGGCCATATATTTTCCACCAGGCATTTTGAATTTGCTGTCTTTGTGTAATTCAGGATTACGTTTGACATAATTTAAATAGGCAATCATGATAAGTGTCCAAATTAAAATGTTCAATACTGTTGAAAATATTGTAATTTGAACGAATACTTTTGTTGCATCCTTAAATATTGCATTTAAAACAATAGAAATACTTAATAGTCCGCAAGTTACTAGAATTGCATAATGAGGTACACCATGCTTATTTGTTTTATGTAAGAATGGTGGTCCCTGTTTACGACCTGCTAAACCGTACATAGTACGACTATTTGCAAAAATGCCACTATTACACGATGAAGCAGCCGCTGTTAATACAACAAAATTAATGATACCTGCAGCAAATGGAATTCCAATTAGTCCGAATAATTTTACATAAGGGCTATCAGCAGGATTTAATTTATCCCAGGGCACAACAGACATAATGACTGCTAATGATCCAATGTAAAAAATCAGAATACGTGCAGGTACATTATTAATTGCTTTAGGAATCGTTTTATGTGGGTTTTTAGTTTCCCCAGCTGTAATTCCGATTAACTCAATACCAATAAATGAAAAGATAGCCATTTGAAAGGCCATCAAGAAGCCTTGAATGCCATTTGGGAAAAAGCCATCTCTACTCCAGAGGTTTGTTACACTTGCTTGGCCGTATGACGTTTTCATTCCAAGCACAATCATTACGATTCCTACAATAATTAAAGCTACAATTGTTATAACTTTAATTATTGAAAGCCAAAATTCTAATTCTCCGAATAACTTTGCACTGAATAAGTTTAAAGCTACTAATACTAAAATAGTAAATGCAGCTGTAAGCCAGTTAGGTACAGTCGGATACCAATATGAGACATACTTAGCAACTGCTGTAACTTCAGCCATACCTGAAATAATCCAAGTAAGCCAATATGTCCAACCAACCATAAATCCAGCAATTGGACCGATATAATGATGGGCAATATCTCCAAACGATTTAAACCCTAAGTTTGATAAAAGAATTTCGCCCATTGCTCTCATAAACATAAATAATACAAAGCCAACAATAACGTAAGTTAATAAAATAGACGGACCAGCTAAATGTACAGATTCTCCTGATCCAAGGAATAATCCTGTACCAATCGCGCCACCGATAGCGATAAGTTGAATATGTCTATTACTCAACTCTCTTTGCAGTTTATCTTCTGACATATTTTTCTTCCCTTTCATGAGTAAGGTTATGACTGAAATAGTATGACTGTATTCAAGTACCCTTAGTTGTAAAATGAATGATTTTTCTGAATTTGAAATTTGGTTTAGTTAAAGTTAATAATACCCAAGTAAATGTATGTTAATCAAAAACAGATTGAATGCTAAATGTTGTCTGATTAACACAATTCAACATATTATTAACTGAAATTACCATTTTACATTTACCAAACAAATTACTTCTATTTATAAAAATCATCTCATAATTATAACACAATTCAAATGCAGAAAGTAGAACAAAAAATACTTATACCACGAGTAGGAGAAGGTCCGATAGATTTGCAAAATGCACACATTTATCTTTCTCATGGACTGTTATTGTGGGAAGAAGATTATATTGAAATTTATGATTTAAAACTAATGTTTATTAAAAAGGTTAGAGTAGATTTACTAAATTATATGGTTCTACTAAGTTCTAATGGGCATAAAGTGATTCATAGAAATGCTAATCAAACTTTAACGATTAAAGAATTAACTGAAATAGTTAATTGCAATAGCTAGTAATTCAATAGCTTGTGCTAGTTACACGTTTAAATATAATGTAAATGATAGAATATTAAGTGGAAATCTGATAAGGGATACACAGAACTACAACACTTGATACTAATAAGTAAATATGAAAATTTCTGTTATCAATAAAATAGAGTAAAGAAAATAAAAAATAATAGAGCCTCCTTCACCGCAAAGTGAAGGAGGCTCTAGTTTTATTGAAACATATATTTCATTTTGATAGATAGTAATTAATAATTTCTTGTGAATCAGTGTTAAATATCGTTATTATAGCATCATTATTCATAAAAACGTTATAAATTTTATCCAGTAATTCCTTTTCTTCAATAGCTGTAAAATGACGTGCTAGTCCTTTTGCGATTGATATATAATTTTGCGATGATAAGCGACTAGCAACCGTTCTCCAGTCTGATTGTGTAGTGTCATGGTTCATAGATAAACCTTTTTTATTTCAAGTTCCATTTTTGACGTGCTTTAGGATTGAGTGGATGCATGATTTCATTTGTTGCTGGGTTTATAAGCTTTTTAATTTTCTTTTTGTGAGGCTTCAACATTTCCATCACTTGCTCAACACGTTCGACGACAACAGGCCGCTTCGCATAGGCACCATAAGCAAGAATCACTGTGTCACTTTCACTTATCGCTTTCATCAAGTGAATATCAGTGTGCTCATCATATGGATTTTTGATATGTTTGAGATTTTCTGGACTTTTAATATTAGAGAATAGATTAACTAGATATACAGCGCCATATTGTTCAGAATTAGCTAATTGGTTAAGAATAAGAACAGTGGTAAGATCGAGTGATAATACGCCATCTAAATGAGGGTACATCGTTATGACTGTACATGCGGGTTTCTTGTTATCCCATGTCTTTTTTAGTAAGTAGCGGTGTTGTTCATCATCGCTAAATATGGCTTCTGTCGTACTTTTAATTGTATTCATATATCATCACTTCCTTTAGTATTCTTCTGGTAAAAGCATCACATAATAAAAAACGTCTACATCATCTTCTCGGATGACGTAGACTTTCTTAGGTATTGCGTTTTGATTTTTTACATAGTTTGTATAATGATATTCCAATTTGTACGAGGGTTGTTCTTGTTCATGTGTAATAGAGAGTATATTATTATCTTCTTGTAGTTTAAAAATGTGTAGGTAATCTGTATGACTTGGATAATCTCTTTCTTTTACCATGTTCCAAAGTAATATTTGAAGGTCTAGAGATAGGTGTTCACTAATGCCTCTTGTGATGTATCGATTGATTTTCATGTTATTTTACCTCGTTTTGAATTTCTTTCATGATGATAATTGCTTGGCTAATAATCGTAACTGATATTTGTGCCACTTTGATCCAATTATTCATGGTGAGTTCCTCCTTCTCTTAGTAGATGACGTTCATCGATAATCGTATTTTTAGTATCTGTAAGATATAGAAAGTCCATATCAAAGTGATCGAGATAACCAATGCTGATGAGCTGGTTATTGGCGTACATAAGGAATGGATAGATACTTAGCTCATGTAGCTCATCATTATAGTAGGTATAAGTTTCAAGTGTAAGATGTGCAAGTGGGGTATGGTCTACAAAGCGAGTAGGAAGTATATTTTCTGCTGCTTCTTCTAACGCTTCACATTCCCATGTTTCGTTGTTAGATAGTTGGAATAGACGAGTTATATATTGTTTGAGTTCTTGAGTGGTTGTTTTCATATCATTGCCTCCTAGATAGTGTGATAGTGATGTAGTTGATATACATCATTGGGATAATATATATTTGATTTGTCATTTATTACGGATCCCGGTGGTAATAAGAGAAAATTCCATATAAAAACCCGCTACAAACGTTGGTGTGACAAGGAAATCCCGTTATCCCGCTCATTTCTCAGGAAATATAGCTATATATTTATATATCATTTGGGATTGTAGATGTCAGTACGACTTACTTTTTCTTTTTATATTATTTATTTATAAACAATAATGGGATTTCGGGATTACGCTTGCGTAATCCTTATCCTACATGTATTTATCAAATCCCATTGTTATCCCGTTGGTTTATCATGATGGGATGTTCTTTCGTCATTCAATATAAGCTATAAATTGAATCATCAATGATATATATATCGAAATTTTCTATTAGTTGAGTGTTATTGGATGACGAAAGGACAATAAGTATAAATTTAACTTGTTTAAGGAAAAAATAAAGGCGAAGTGCTCCTCAGCACTTCGCCTCAGACCGTAGACAAACTACCGTTATAACTT